>NZ_MVPX01000307.1:0-6502 GCF_002043085.1 Gordonia sp. i37
TGGTGCCGGCGGCCGCCACCCGCCCGGCGGCGACGTCGGCGTGGGCGGGCTGGGGCACGAGCGCCGCAGCCGACGAGGCCAGCCTGATCTTCCGGCTGCACGAACCCGACGACCCGGATTCGCCGATCGACGACCTCGGCCCCGACGACGACATCGACCGTGTGCGCACCGACCCCGACCGGTTGCGATGGCGCCTTGCGGTGTGCCGACGCTCGATCGACGGTCATGTGGCGCCGGTGTTGCCGGGTCGGCTCGATGCCACCGACCTCGACGAGGTGACCACCGAACTGGCCGCCGCGGTCCGGGCGTTTCCCGAACTACACCAAGCGGATCCGGATCGGACGAGTCTGGACTACCTGCTGCCCACCGAACTCGCCGAACGCCTGTTCACCACCGGCGCCGCCGCGCTCGCCGACGCCGGGTTCCCGGTCTTGTTGCCACGCACCATCGCCGAGGTCCGGCCGAGTCTGACCATGCGGGCACGTCCGGTGGTGGGCGGTGGTGCGCCGGCACGCATGGTCGGGTTGCGGGAGATCCGGGAGTTCGAGTGGCGCCTGGCACTCGGCGATGGGCCGGATGCGATCACCCTCGGCGAAGCCGATCTGGACGAGTTGTCCAGGCAGAAGGGCGATCTCGTTCGTATTCGCGGTGTGTGGGTGCGCGCCGAGGGTGCTCGGCTGAGCCGGGCGGCCGCGTACGTGAAATCCCAGCGCGCGCTGGCCGGATCGGGCGCCGCACCCGACATGGGCGAGTTGCTCGGGTTGGTCGCCGGTGACACCGACTCCCTGCCGGTACCGGTGAGCGCAGTGCGCGGACTGGACTGGCTCGACGAGATCGCCGAGACCGGAGCCCTGCGCCCACAACCGATCCCGCCACCCGAACTGTTGGCGGCCTCGCTGCGCCCGTATCAGCAGCGCGGCCTGGAGTGGTTGGCGCATCTGGCACGGCGCGGGATCGGTGGTGTCCTCGCCGACGACATGGGGCTGGGCAAGACGGTGCAGGTGATCGCGCTGCTCGCCCACGAAGCGCATACGGCAGACACCGCCACCCGCTCGCCGACGCTGATCGTGTGCCCGATGTCGGTGGTGGGCAACTGGTCTGCCGAACTGGCGCGGTTCGCGCCGAGCATGCCGGTGGCGGTCCATCACGGTCCCGATCGCGCGAAGGGCGCCGCGTTCGCGGCGGTCCACGGCAGCGCCGAGGTGGTGCTGACGACCTTCGCGATCGCCACCCGTGACCGCGAGTTGCTGGCGACGCACCCCTGGCGGCATCTCGTCGTCGATGAGGCCCAGCATGTCAAGAACGTGAGAACCGCAGCGGCCAAAGCACTCCGGTCGATTCCTGCCGATCACCGGATCGCCCTGACCGGCACCCCCGTCGAGAATCGGCTGGAGGATCTGCGCGCGGTGATCGACCTGGTCAATCCCGGTCTGCTGGGGTCGGCGTCGACCTTCCGTAATCGCTTCGCCGAGCCGATCGAACGCGACCGTGATCCCGACGCGCTCGCCCGCCTGGCCGCGTTGACCCGCCCGTTCATCCTTCGGCGCGAGAAGACCGACCCGTCGATCATCACCGACCTTCCGGAGAAGACCGAGATCACCGTGCGCGCCAATCTCACCGTCGAGCAGGCCGCGCTGTACCGCGCGGTCATCGACGATCTGATGGCGGCCCTGCGGGACAAACAGCAGCGCGCGTTGCGCCGGCGAACGGTGTTGGCGGCGTTGACGCGCCTCAAGCAGATCTGCAATCATCCCGCGCACTATCTGGCCGACGGCACACCGCTGGTCCGGCGGGGCGTCCACCGGTCGGGGAAACTCGAACTGCTCGACGACATCGCGACGACGCTGGTCGCCGAGGGCGATCAGGCCTTGGTGTTCACCCAGTTCGCCGCGTTCGGCGAATTGCTCTCGGCGTGGCTCACCGAGTTGCTGGGCACCGAGATCCCGCTGCTGCACGGTGGCCTGGCACGCGGCGACCGTGACCGGCTCGTCGACCGATTCCAGCACGGCGACACCGGGATTCGTCCGCCGATCCTGATCGCCACCCTCAAAGCCGGCGGCACCGGCCTGAACCTGACGGCCGCCAATCACGTGGTGCACGTTGACCGTTGGTGGAATCCGGCCGTCGAGGACCAGGCGACCGATCGAGCGTACCGGATCGGGCAGCGGCAACGCGTGCACGTGCGACGCTTCGTGTGCGTCGGCACGCTCGAGGAACGCGTCGACGACCTCATCGCGAAGAAGCGGGAGCTGTCACGGCTGACGGTGTCGGCGGGCGAGGCCTGGATGGGCGACCTCGGCAACGACGAACTCTTCGAACTGTTCCGGTTGCGCGAGGACGCGGTGAGCGAATGAGCGGCGCCCAGATGAGTGCACACCGATGAGTGCACGTCGCGGTACGGTCCCGGTGCGCGGGTATGCGCTGACTCCGTGGTCGCGTGCGTTGGTCGATGTGACCGAAGGCCGATTCGCCGGCGACGGCACCGATGCGGCAGTAGACAGCCGCAAGATCACCAAGGCGCGCAGGTACTTCCGCGATCGGCACGTGCATCGGTTGACGATCGGCGCGGGTCGGGTCACCTCGTCGGTCGAGGGCAGTCAGCTCGAGCCGTTCGAGGTGACGATCGAGATCCGCACCGTCGACACCGCGACGGTGGCGACGCTGCTGCGCGCCGCCGACGGTGTGACCGAGGTGATGTCGCTCGCGCGTGGTGAGCAGCCGCGTACCGTTGGTGAACTGGTGCTGCCCACCGAGAGCGCCGACATCGTCGGGGTGTGCACGTGCCCCGACGACTCCGGACGCTGCATCCACGTCCTGTCGACGATGTACGAGGTGGCCGTCGAGATCGACCGGAGCCCCACCACCCTGCTGTCGGTGATGGGGACGTCGCTGCCGGAGTTGCTCGACGCGATCGAGGAACTCGCGCCCGCCCGAGACTCCTCCCCGCAGGGTGACGGAGATCGGACCGGCGACGAGAATGATTCCGCGCCACCGCGAATCGATTTCTACGGCACCGGCGCGACCGCTCCCCCACTCCCATCGCCGCCGCGGATGAATCCGCTGACCGACCTCGACGGCACCGCTCTGCGCACGGCATTGCGGGCCTCCGGCGTCGCCCCCGGCGACATCGCCGAGGCCGTCGACGAGTTGGGCGATCTCTACGACCGGATCGTCGAACCCTGAGGGCGGTCTCACACCAATCCCGCGAGCTTGTAGGCGACGAGCGACCCGGACACCGCGACGTTCAAGCTCGCCCCGCGTCCCACCATCGGTATCTCGACGACGTCGTCGAGCACGTCGAGGACGGACTCGGGGATGCCCGTGCGTTCGTGCCCGAGCACCACCACGGTACGTCGCCGTGCGATCGGTAGGTCGGCCAGACGCGTTGCGCCCTCGGCCAATTCGACGCCGACGAGGTGAGCGCC
Organism: Gordonia sp. i37; assembly: GCF_002043085.1. Lineage (NCBI taxonomy): Bacteria > Bacillati > Actinomycetota > Actinomycetes > Mycobacteriales > Gordoniaceae > Gordonia > Gordonia sp. i37. The sequence goes on from NZ_MVPX01000307.1 coordinate 3,426, forward strand.
GGCAGCGCGCTCACGCTCGAGCCACCGGACCGGGTTGCCGGTGCGATGAATACATGAGCGGCCCGGAACGGTGTTGCCCCGTCGCAAGGCCGGACCCACCCAGTCGTGCGGTGGCACCGCCATACAGGCGCCCACTGCATCACAGGTACGCAGCAGGGTGCCCAGGTTGGCTCCGTGCTGGGCCCACAGCGGCGCCAGAATGAGGTGGCCCCAACAGGAACGGGAGCGAGCTCGTCGGGAACGTCGGAGTTCGTCCGCCCTGCGGACGCGAACGCCGGCCATCAACTCAGGTGAGGCGCAGCGCCCCTTTCGGTGATCGACATGGCGACCATGCTAGCCGATACCGCGGGCGCCGAGTACGAAGGGACGCTCACTTGACGGCGCGCTGGTCGGCGATCTGCACATGCGGTGCGAGTTGTCGCAGCAGCGGCAGGAGATGCTCGACGGGCGGTTGGTAGCTCGCCTCGTAGGTGGGTCGGAGCCGCAGCTCTTGTCCCTTCTGGTCCACCATATTCGTGACGACCACGAGCTTCGGTGTCCGCGACGTACTCTTTCCCATTCCGGAGCTGCCGCTGGTCGTGTGCAGATCGATGACCGCGATGACACCGGTGACCGACGTCCACGGCACGAACTTGTCGTCGGCGCCGACTCCGTTTCGGTCGAAGTACATCTTTTCCTTACCGCGCCGCGTGGTCACGGCGACCCGTCCGGTCGCAGCCAACTGCCGGGCAAGCTCCTGCTGTGCGGTGGGGTCGACGACGTAATCGCTGACGTTCAGCGTGGTCCAGAATTCGACGTGCGGCGCCAAAGCCCTTACTGCACTGCGGAACTCGTCGAAGTTCTCCGAGTTGAAGTGATGCAGGGTCGTTCCGTACTGCAGGGGCCGCCCGTTCTTGTTCGCCGCGCGCGAGGTGACGACAAGCGACGTCTCCCGTCGCCGTGCCGCGTACGTCTGATGCGGATCGATCTTTCCGTAGCTGGTTCCGCCGCTGACGAAATCCAGGGCACGGATCTGATCCCAGGGCAGCTGAAAGGCCGGCGCCCAGATTCCGTCCGGGCCTGCGGTGACCTGAGGTCTGCCGATCACCGATCGTGCTCCCCACAGGGTCAGCAGAACCAGACCGCTCCAGCCCACACCAAAGATGCCGAAGAAGATTACGCCGGCCGCAGCATGCGCGGCCGCACAGATCGCGACGGCGACGAATGCTGCCACGCCGATCCCCCCGCATACCCAAAACGCGGTCCAGCTCTTCGGTGCGGCGCCCACGACGCTCACCGTCGCAGGCGTGATCGGGCCCTTGCGGTGGTTGCGATCTTGCGGTAGTCGATCTTGTCGTCACTCATGACGGCCCGCCATATCCTTCGTCTCCGTCTCCCCCGCTACACCCAATCAGGCGGGTGCTCCTATCTCAGAAGTCCCAATCCTCGTCCTCGGTGTTGACCGCCTTGCCGATGACGTACGAGCTACCGGAGCCGGAGAAGAAGTCGTGGTTCTCGTCGGCGTTGGGGGAGAGCGCCGACAGGATCGCCGGGTTCACGTCGGTCTCGTCCTTCGGGAACATCGCCTCGTAGCCGAGGTTCATCAACGCCTTGTTCGCGTTGTAGCGCAAGAACTTCTTGACGTCCTCGGTCAGGCCGACCTCGTCGTAGAGTGCCTCGGTGTAATCGGACTCGTTGTCATAGAGCTCGAAGAGCAACTCGAAGGTGTAGTCCTTGAGTTCCTGACGACGCTCGGCGGTCTGCACCTCCAGACCCCGCTGGTACTTGTAGCCGATGTAGTAGCCGTGCACCGCCTCGTCGCGGATGATCAAGCGGATGAGGTCGGCGGTGTTGGTGAGCTTGGCGCGCGAGGACCAGTACATCGGCAGGTAGAAGCCGGAGTAGAAGAGGAATGACTCGAGTAGGGTCGAGGCCACCTTGCGCTTGAGCGGGTCCTCTCCACGGTAGTAATCCATGACGATCTGGGCCTTGCGCTGCAGGTGCTCGTTCTCCTCCGACCAGCGGAACGCCTCGTCGATCTCCTTGGTCGAGCACAGCGTGGAGAAGATCGAGCTGTAGCTCTTGGCGTGCACCGACTCCATGAACGCGATGTTGGTGAGCACCGCCTCTTCGTGCGGGGTGGACGCATCCGGGATGAGCGAGACCGCGCCGACGGTGCCCTGGATGGTGTCGAGGAGCGTCAAACCGGTGAACACCCGCATCGTCAGCTGCTTCTCGTACTCGGTGAGCGTGTTCCACGACGGGATGTCGTTGGACACCGGCACCTTCTCCGGCAACCAGAAGTTGCCGGTGAGGCGATCCCACACCTCGGCGTCCTTCTCGTCGGGGACGCGGTTCCAGTTGATCGCAGAGACGCGGCTCACCAGCTTGATGGGTGCGCCGTCGGCCGGGCTGTGGGTGCCTGCGGTCATGATGATCATCTCCTCATGGATGCGGATGCGGGTTCTACGGTATCGGTGGCGGTCAGGTGACGTGGATGAGGTCGAGGAGTTCGGCGGCGACGCCGGCGTCCCCAACCGTGTCGACGGCCGACAGCGGTCGGCGATGCCAGAGCGTGAGCAACAAGTCGAAAGCCGAACCGCGCAGCGCCACATCTGCTTTCATGTGCTCTCGCGACCACGTCAGCCCGTCCGCGGATAGCTCGACCAGCCATTCGCCGACCGGCTCGTCATGGGTGTGGATATGCAGTGTTGCTCCGTGCAGGTGCTGCGGAACGCCGCCGGACCGGGACAGGAATCGGGGGGCGAAGACCTCGAGCCACTCCTCGATCCCGTCGGCGGAGAGCTCGGCGTCGACCGCCTTCTGCGTGCCCGGTCGGATCGCGGACTCCAGATCCCATCGGTGAACGGTGAGTTCGTGCGCCTGCCTGCGCGCCCACCACCCGACGGTGCGCTCACCGACGAAGGTCGGTGCCGCCGTGTCGGGATCCCGGGTACCGAGGGCCTCGACGAGCCCGCGGAGCCCGGCTCGATACCAGTCGGTCAGCTCGTCGGCCGGAGGAGTCGGGAAGTCGGCGTAGGAATGCACCGAATCGTCGCCGACGATCCGTGCGGTCGCCCACCGGTGCACGGCGCCGA
>NZ_MVPX01000308.1:0-24199 GCF_002043085.1 Gordonia sp. i37
GGGGGGTGGTGCCCCCCCCCATCCATTGCTCGAAGCTCATCGCGGGAGTCGGACTCATCGTTGCACGAGGCTCACAACATGCAGCTGACGCAGTTTTCCACTTCGGTCCCCTCGAGGGCCATCTGGCGCAACCGGATGTAGTAGAGGGTCTTGATTCCCTTGCGCCACGCGTAGATCTGCGCCTTGTTGACGTCGCGGGTGGTCGCGGTGTCCTTGAAGAACAGCGTCAGGCTCAGGCCCTGGTCGACGTGCTGGGTCGCCGCGGCGTAGGTGTCGATGATCTTCTCGTAGCCGATCTCATAGGCGTCCTGGTAGTACTCGAGGTTGTCGTTGGACATGTAGGGCGCCGGGTAGTAGACACGACCGATCTTGCCTTCCTTGCGGATCTCGATCTTGGCCGCGACAGGGTGAATCGAACTCGTCGAGTGATTGATGTAGCTGATCGAGCCGGTCGGCGGGACCGCCTGCAGGTTCTGGTTGTAGATTCCATCACGCTGCACCGCCGCCTTGAGTTCACACCAGTCGTCGCGGGTCGGGATGGTGATCTCGGCCTGCGCGAACAACTCCGCCACCCGATCGGTCTTCGGCAGCCACTCCTGATCGGTGTACTTGTCGAAGAACTCACCGCTGGCGTACTTCGAGCGCTCGAACCCGGCGAACGCCTTACCCCGTTCGCGCGCAATGGCATTCGATGCGCGCAACGCATGATAGAGCACGGTGTAGAAGTAGATGTTGGTGAAGTCGATGCCCTCGTCGCTGCCGTAGAAGATGCGCGCACGGGCAAGGTAGCCGTGCAGGTTCATCTGCCCGAGACCGATCGCGTGGGACTCGTTGTTGCCGTGCTCGATCGACGGCACCGAGGTGATCGAGGTCTGGTCACTGACGGCGGTCAGCCCACGGATCGCGGTGTCGATGGTCTGCCCGATGTCGGGCGAGTCCATGGTCTTGGCGATGTTGAGCGAGCCGAGGTTGCACGAGATGTCCTTGCCCACCTGCGCATAGGACAGGTCATCGTTGAACGTCGAGGGCGTCGAGACCTGCAGGATCTCCGAGCACAGGTTGGAGTGGGTGATCTTGCCGTCGATCGGATTGGCCCGGTTCACCGTGTCCTCGAACATGATGTAGGGGTAACCCGACTCGAACTGCAGCTCGGCGAGGGTCTGGAAGAACTCGCGTGCCTTGATCTTGGTCTTGCGAATCCGCTTGTCCTCGACCATTTCGTGGTATTTGTCGGTCACGTTGACGTCGGCGAACGGCACCCCGTAGACACGCTCGACGTCATACGGGCTGAACAGGTACATGTCGTCGTTGTTCTTGGCGAGCTGGAAGGTGATGTCGGGGATCACCACGCCGAGGCTCAGCGTCTTGATGCGGATCTTCTCATCCGCGTTCTCCCGCTTGGTGTCGAGGAAGCGGTAGATGTCGGGGTGGTGGGCGTGCAGGTACACCGCGCCGGCCCCCTGACGGGCACCGAGCTGATTGGCGTAGGAGAACGAATCCTCGAGCAGCTTCATGATCGGGATGACACCCGAGGACTGGTTCTCGATCTTCTTGATCGGCGCACCGTGCTCACGGATGTTGGACAGCAGCAACGCCACCCCACCACCGCGCTTGGACAGCTGCAGAGCCGAATTGATCGACCGTCCAATGGATTCCATGTTGTCTTCGATACGAAGAAGGAAGCAACTGACCGGCTCGCCGCGCTGCTTCTTGCCGGAGTTGAGGAAGGTCGGCGTGGCCGGCTGGAAGCGGCCCTCCATGATCTCGTCGACGAGATTGCGGGCCAGCGCGGTGTCACCGTCGGCCAGCGTCAGCGCGACCATGCAGACGCGATCCTCGAACCGCTCGAGATAACGCTTGCCGTCGAAGGTCTTGAGCGTATAGCTCGTGTAGTACTTGAACGCGCCGAGAAAGGTCGGGAAGCGGAACTTCTTGCCGTAGGCGTGCCCGAAGAGGAGCTTGACGAACTCGCGGTCGTACCGGGCGAGGACCTCGGGCTCGTAATAGTTCTCCTCGACGAGATAATCGAGCTTCTCGTCGAGGTCGTGGAAGAAGACGGTGTTCTGGTTGACGTGCTGCAGGAAGTACTGGTGCGCGGCTTCGCGGTCCTTCTCGAACTGGATCTTGCCGTCGCGGTCGTACAGGTTGAGCATCGCGTTGAGGGCGTGGTAGTCGAGCTCTCCCGGGTCGTGACCCGCCGGCGAGGCGTGCACACCCGACTTGCTGGCCGAGGTGGTGGTGTCGGTGGTCACGTCGGAGACGGATGCGGTGGGCGACACGAGAACTCCTGTGCTTTCGGGGTGTGCGGACGGGCTGAAGGACTGATCGGGGTGGGGGTCGGCGTGTGCGGCTTCGACGATGAAACGACTACCGCGTCACTGTAGTGAGAGGGTCGGACAAGTCCGGGCGCTCGAAGGCAGGAGTCGCCGCGAACTCGACGAGACCCTCCCGAACCCGCGAGACGTCGTGGTCGGTGCCCATCAGCTCGAACCGATACAGGTAGGGCACGTGACACTTGCGCGAGATGATGTCCCCGGCGAGGCAGAACTCCTCACCGAAGTTCGTGTTACCCGCGGCGATCACCGCGCGAATCCACGATCGGTTGTCGGGGTTGTTGAGGAACTTGATGACCTGCTTGGGAACGAATCCTCCGCCGATCGCGGTCGATGACCTGCCGCCGCCGTAGGTCGGGCAGATGAGCACGAACGGTTCGTCGACTCGGAACGATTCGATGCTGAGCCGATCGGCGACGGGAATCCGTACCGACCGCAGTCCCAGCTTGCGGACGAAACGATGGGTGTTCTCCGACACGGAGGAAAAGTAGACGACCAATGGCGCGGTGCCCGTCATCTGTCTCACCCCTACCGAGTCTGATGAACGTCGTATTCGGTCAACGGCTATCCGATCATGGGCCGTATCTGGTTGAACACCGTGATCACATGCGGAATTTCTTGGTCCGGTTGCCTGCCCCGGTGGATCGCACGGGGCAGACAACCGCGCACGTGGCTGCACGTCGACCCGCCGGCGGTTCGATCCCGACTTCCCCTCCGGATCGAACGAGCGCGGCGGGCTCAGGCAGCGTTGGCGGCGAGCGCCTTGATGCGGTCGGGACGGAATCCCGACCAGTGGTCATCGCCGACCACGACCACCGGCGCCTGCAGGTAACCCAGGGCCATCACGTAGTCACGGGCCTCGTCGTCGGTGCTGATGTCGACGACCTCATAGGACAGCCCGTGCTTGTCGAGCGCCTTGTAGGTGGCATTGCACTGCACACAGGCCGGCTTGGTGTAGACGGTGATGGCCATTGATGAACGCTCCTCGGGTCACGTGATGATCGGCAGATGCTCGTCGGATGGGTGGCGGTCGGTTCGGTTTTCCAGCGTGAAGAACGTGACGCAGGTCACCGCATCTGGCCTTCACCCGCGGCCGCTGACGCCGCTGTGCATCTCGGCCCTGCTGGTGTTGAGAACACTACACCTAGTGCCTGACATTTCAGAGCACCCCAAGAAGTTGTGAATCACATTCATGAAACTCGCAGGTCGCGACGCATGCAGAATCGCGAATCCCGGCGTGTTGCGGTGCCGCCGGGCGTGTCGCGTTTGCGCGCCCCCACGACCCCTGCTCACGGCTCGCAGGTCACCGCGAACCGTGGCGTGGTGGTCAGACGCGGGCGGGCACCTGATCGGCCAGCACGCGCACGGCAGCACCCACGCCGTCGACGACGTCGGCGGGCAGCGCACTGTCGTCGAGTCCGACCGTCTGGATTCCGAAGTCCACTTCTTCCACGACGCGCCCACCGGCGATACCGACCGACTTGCGGGTGTCCTCACGCGACCAGGTGCCCGCGTAGCGGCCCAGCGCAGCTCCGATGACGCCGACCGGCTTGTCCTTCAGCGCACCATTGCCGTACGGCCGCGACAGCCAGTCGATGGCGTTCTTCAGTACGGCCGGAGTGGAGCCGTTGTATTCGGGCGTGGCCAGCAGAACCGCATCGGCCGCACCCACCTGCGCGCGTAGCCGCGCCACCGCGGGATCGACATCGCCGGCCACCGGTCCGGTCGCGGAATCGAGGTCCTCGTTGTAGAACGGCAGTTGCTCGAGGCCGTCGACCAGGGTCACCGACACGCCTTCCGGCGCATTGTCGACAGCGGCCAAGGCCAACCGACGATTGATCGAGTCCTTGCGCAGACTCCCCACCAGCGCCACCACATGAACGGTCGAATCGGACACGACATCTCCTCCTGCACTCGAGTATCAGTTGATAGAATCAACCGGACCACGGTCCGAATATTTCTGCATGACGTCGAGAGTTAGGTACATCACGTGTCCGAGTCAGAGCACAACGCGCTGTCTCTGCGCCTGTCCGGCACCGGCGAACCCGAACGCGCCGACGCCGCGCGCAATCGCCGCCTACTGCTCGCCGCAGCGCAGACGCTCATCGACACCCGCGGTGCCGCGGCGGTGACGATGGATGCCGTCGCGGCAGCGGCAGGCGTCGGCAAGGGAACGGTGTTCCGTCGCTTCGGCAGCCGGACCGGGCTGATGCACGCCCTGCTCGACCACTCCGAATCCGAGCTCCAGCAGGCCTACCTCTCCGGTCCCGAACCCCTCGGCCCCGGGGCACCACCCCTCGACCGCCTGCTCGCCTACGGGCGGGCGCGGCTGAAGATGACCGTGGATCATCTCGACATCCTCCTCGAGGCCGGCGCCGACAGCGGCGAGTTCATGAAGCATCCGGTCTGGCGCGCTTCCACCCAGCACGTGCAGATCCTGCTGCGCCAGTTGGGTTTCGGCGACGACGTCCACACCGTGGCCATCGCGGTGCAGGCACCGCTGGCGGCATCGTCGGTGCAACACCTCACCGACACCGTGGGACTCGACGTCGCCACCATCACCGATCAATGGGAACGCATGGTGCGGACCCTCGCGGCGGGCTGCGCCGCCCGCTGACCACACCGGCGACGGCCACGGTTTCTCCCCGGAGACCATCGACGGGCAGCATCCTCGACGCGCGCGAGCGCCCCGATCCCCTTAGCCTGTAGTGGTTCTGCGGGAAGGAAGTGTTGTGAAGGCTGTCATCATCGGGGCCGGTATGGGTGGACTGAGTGCGGCGATCGCGCTCAAACAACTCGGCATCGAGGTCGAGGTGTACGAGCAGGTCACCGAGAACAAGCCGGTCGGAGCGGCGATCTCGGTGTGGTCCAACGGTGTCAAATGCCTCAATCATCTCGGACTCGAGCGGGAGGTCGCCGAGCTCGGCGGCATCGTCGAGACGATGAGCTATGTCGAGGCGAAGACCGGCGACACCATGTGCCGCTTCTCGATGCAGCCGCTCATCGACGAGGTGGGCCAGCGGCCCTACCCGGTGGCGCGCGCCGAGCTGCAACTGATGCTGATGAAGGCCTACGGGATCGACGACATCCACTTCGGCAAGAAGATGATCTCGGTGAGCGACGGATCAGACAGTGGCGACGGATCACACAGTGCCACAGTCGAGTTCGCCGACGGCACCACTGTCACCGCGGATCTGGTCATCGGCGCCGACGGCGCCAAATCGCTGACCCGCGAATACGTGCTGGGCGGACCCGTCACGCGCCGCTATGCGGGATACGTGAACTTCAACGGACTCGTGGAGATCGACGAGGCGATCGGGCCCGCCACCGAGTGGACCACCTACGTCGGCGACGGTCGCCGGGTGTCGGTGATGCCGGTGGCCGGTGGCCGGTTCTATTTCTTCTTCGACGTCCCGATGCCCGAGGGTGCGCCGTACGAACGGGGCAGTGCCAGAAAGGTTCTCGCCGCCGAGTTCGCCGACTGGGCGCCCGGCGTACAGACGCTGATCGCCGCCCTCGACCCGGCGGCGACCAATCGCGTCGAGATCCTCGACCTCGACCCCTTCCACACCTGGGTCAAGGGCCGGGTCGCGGTGCTCGGCGACGCCGCACACAACACCACCCCCGACATCGGACAGGGCGGTTGCTCGGCGATGGAGGACGCCGTCGCACTGCAGTACGCGTTCCGCGACCATCCCGACGACGTACCCGCAGCGCTCGCCGCCTACCAGGCGGCGCGCACCGAGCGCGCAGGCGAACTCGTGCTGCGGGCACGCAAACGCTGCGACATCACCCACGCCAAGGACCCGGAGAAGACCGCGCAGTGGTATCGCGAACTGCGAGAAGAGGACGGCACCAACATCATCCGTGGGATCGTCGGCAACATCATGGGCGGTCCGGTGACCCCGGTCTGACGAGTGGGGTGTGCCACGATCCCGATCGGCCCGGTCGGACACCCTGCTCGGGCGGCGCGCCCTAACCGGCCGGCACGGCGACCGGCGCGCCGGCGGGGTCGGCAGCGATGGCATCATGCGCGACGAGCGCATCGTGGCGCGACAGCGTCGGTCCCGGGGTGAGCAGTGAGACCACCGACCACGGTGCGAGCGCAGGAGCGTCACCGAGACCCAGGATCCGGCCGGTGGCCAGATCCGCGACGCCGAATCGAATGCCCGAATCATTCAGGTAGAACAGCGATTCGGACCGGGTGCTGTCCGGCTCGTTGCCGGTGACGCGGAGGTACTCACCCGACCCCGGGCGAAGGAAGACCTCGTCGATGCCGGGGCCGCTGCCATCGGCACTGGTCAACGTGACCGGTCGCTGCGACGACTCGATCGGTAATCCGCGGCCGAGGAGCATCGTCGCGGTTGCACGCGGGTCGTCGGCACCTCGGGCCCACGTCGTACACAGCGTCGGGGCCGCCGGCACGTCCACCAGATGCGGTGGACGAGACGGAAACTCGCCGACCGGCAACGCGGTGGCGGTGTGCGGCACCGCATTGACGACGGCCGGTGCCACCGTCATCACCTCCGCGGCACCACCGTCTTCGGCGAGCCGCAACATCTCGGCGGTGGCCGCTCCGACGGGCTGCACCGCGCCGGCGAGCACCGCGTAATAGTGTGCGGCACCGTCGATCCCGACCGTGCGCACCACCGACCCGATCCGTACACCCGGCGCCGAGATCACCGGCGCCGCCGTGCCGGCAGCGAGGTCGGGGACCCGCAGCGGCGCCACCTCCGGCACCGAGTTGAGCAACCCGGTACTGACCGTGCGCGCCGTGGCCCCCTCGAGTCCGAAGGCCCGCATGACCGCCGGGTCCGCGGTGTCGACCTCGGCGCGCACGGGCACCGGCCGGTCCCCACGCCGGACCGTATACAGCAGGAAGGTCGAACGGCCGTCGGAGGCCAGTACCGCGTCTTCTGGTGCGGCCGTGCGGAATCGGTCACCGAGCGCCGGCCTCTCCCCGATCACCGCCAGCCGCACCGCATGCGGCCCATCCGGCCGGCCCGCGAGTTGTCGGTCGTCGATCCGGTCGCACACGCTCCACGTCGAGGTCCCGGGGTGTGCCGATCCGGGTAACCCGGCAGGCGCTCCCGGGATACCCAGCAGCGCACCGCGCGGATAGTCCGCCAACTTGCGGTCGCTGACCGACGTCGGAGCGGCGGCGTCGCCGACGATCAGGCGCGCCGAGGCGAGATTGAGAACGGGATGCAAGGTCTCGTCGATCACGACGAAGAGGCCGCCGCTGTTCTTGCTCACCAGGATCGCCGACTTGCCCACACTGCCCTGTGGTTTCACCAGACCCCAGATCCCGAAGCCGGCCAACGCCAGCAGCGCCAGCACCGTTCCGAGTACCAGAGCGCGCATCTGCGAGCGCATCGGATCGTGCAGCATCCGGGCGTCGCGGCGGACCAGAGCGTGCTCGAGTCTGCTCAGCAGAAACCGGTAGCCGTTGACCTGAGCCTTCGTGGTGAGTTGCCGCGCCATGCGATCCCCTCCCTGCGCACACGACGGTGTTGATACCCGATTGGACGCACCCCATGTCCATTCGGTTCCCCCTGTGGACTACCGAGTCACCGATCCGCCTTCGCGGCGATTTGTGCGATTTGGGTAGTACCCTAACCGATACACGCGGATCGGCTCGGCCCGATGTGCAGACGTCGTTTGCGCGCACCTCGTCCGGGACGGTCGTGCACCGATATGTCGGGGGAGACAGGTCGAACAGGGGGCACAGGTGGCATCGAACAGGCGGGGGCGGACGGGTTCCGGACAGAACGGGGGGGGCGCACAGCCGCGAGCGCATCGGCGGGCCGCAGGTCCATCCCCGGTGCGGTGCGTGGTGCTCGTCGAGGTGCTGCTGGCCCTGGGTCTGATGATCTGGGCCGTGAGGGGCGCCCACCTGGGCGGGCCGGCACTGGCGATCGCCGCGGTGGCGGCACTCATGATGATCCCGTTGCGCGAGCACACCTCGCCCCTGCAGCGCATCGGTCGCCGATGCGCCTTCGCCTGGGCGCGTCTGCGTCGGCGCACCGACGACGTCGCCCCCGCACCGTTCGACATTCCGACCCGAACGGTCGTGGGATCACGCGTCGCCGACGTCGACGAGGCGCCGATCGGCGCCCGCTGGGCCGGCGACACCCTGATCACCGCGCTGCGGATCCGCCCCGGCACACCCGTTCTGACCCGGCTCGGCGCGCCGGCCGGCGTCGGTTCGGGGACCGCCGAAGCGCATGTCCCCCTTGACGTTCTCGCCGAGTGCATCGATCCGTTCGACATCCCACTCGCCTCGATCGACGTGGTGAGCCACGGGACCCGACTCCGCGGTCGGGGCCCTGCGGCGTCGACCTATCTGCGGACCCTGGGGCGACTATCGGCCACCGCCCACCGGAACGTGTTCGTGATCCTGCGACTCGATCCCCGGGACTGTCCCGACGCCGTCGCCCGGCGTGGCGGCGGCGCCGAAGGTGCACTCCGGGCGGCGACGATCACCACCAAACGGGTCGCCCGCCGGCTGACCGAACGCGGGCTCGCCGTCACCGCGCTCTCGGCAGCCGAGATGACCGCGGTCACCGACCATCTCACCGCCGGCCACGAGCTCGACGAGCTGACCGAGGAGTGGGACGGGTTGCGCGGCTCCCGACTGACCACGCGGTCGCTCGCCGTCGATCCGGACGAACTCCCGCGGGTGGCTGCCGACATCTGGTCGCAGCCGAGCGCCGCGACGACGCTGACGATGCGTCTCGGACGAGGCACCGATGGTCGTCTGCGGGTCGCCGCACTGGTCCGTCTCGACGGTCGCCCGGCCGACGATGGGCCGAACGGCAGCGGCCCGAACAGCGGTGACCCGGCCGGCACCATGCGGTTGCGCGGCCGCCAGTTCGATGCGTTCACCACCTCACTCCCGGTGGCATCGCCCTCGCGGCTCGCACGCGCGCTACCCGCGGCCGAAGGCGCACGTGCCGCACGACTCGTCGAGCACCTCGCGCTCCCCGCCGGCGGCTGCGGACAACTCCTCGGCGCCGATCGGAGCGGTCACGCGGTCGCGTTGCCGCTCGTCGGTCCGGGCGTCGAGGTGGTCGTCCTCTCGGGCTCGTTTGCGATGATCGCCCAAACCGTCCTGCGCACGGTTGCGATCGGGGCTCCGGTGGTGCTCCACACGGCCTCCGCGCAGCGCTGGCACCACCTCGTCGCCGCCGTCGCCGATCCCCCGATGCTGCATGTCGCACTCGCCGACAACGCGCCCCGCGGGGTCCGGGTGGATCTCTACGACGGGATCGACCCGCCGGCCGGTCCCCCACCGCCGGGCGTCACGCGTTTCGTCGTCGACGACGGCACGCGCCGTCCCGGATCGGCCGCGACGATCTCACTCATCCAGAATCCGCGTGTGCCCCAACAGATCTCGGTGGTCACCGCGACCGTCCGGACGACGGTGACCATGGTCGCGTTACCCGAGGAGTGGGCGATGATCGGAGAGGCCGCGCGCAACGAGCCTGTGCCCGCCGGACGCGGATAACCCCGATCACCCGTGGATCGGCACCAGCGCGCGGAAGAACACCGCACGCGCCGACGCCGCGCGGACCACCACGTCGGGATCGGCGTCGGTCAGCCAGGCCGCCCGGCCCGCGGTCACCGCCAGCGGTGCACCCCCGGCCGGACGGACCTCGATGGTGCCGGACAGCACCGCGAGGATCTGCGGGCCCGGCATGTCGAAACTGATCGATGACGGCTGCGTCATCCCGGTGCCGTCGAGTTCCACACGGGACAGCCGGAATTCGGGTGCCGGGGTGAGATAGATGCGTTCGGCGCCGACGGTGCGGATCGCCGGGATCAGGTCGGGCACGTCGACCGGCGTGAAATCGAGGACCCGCAACAGTTCGGGCACGTCGATGTGTTTGGACGTCAACCCGCCGCGCAACACGTTGTCGGAGTTGGCCATGATCTCCACCCCGGTGCCGTCGAGGTAGGCGTGCAGGTTGCCGGCCGGCAGGTACAGACCCTCACCGGGTTGCAGTCGCACCCGGTTGAGCAGGAGCGAACCCAGCACCCCGGGATCGTTGGGATACATCTCGCCGAGTTCGAGCAGGGTCCGCAGTTCGTCGCCGAACCCGCTCTCACCCGATTCGAGCACGCGCACCGCAGCGGAGAGCACAGCGGGCGTCACCCGTTGGATCGTGGCCTCCGGCAGGGTGAGCCAGGTGGTGAACAACGCGCGCAGACCGTGTGAATCCGGTTGGCCCACCAGCATTCCCAGGAACGGATCGAGTTCGCTGACCTGCAGCTCGCGCAGCAACTCGACGGTGACCGCCGGGTCGCGGAAACCCGCGAGAGCATCGAACTCGGTGAGCGCGACCACCAACTCCGGTTTGTGCCACGGATCGCGGTAATTGCGGTCACGCGCGTCGAGGGCGAGCCCTTGGGCGTTCTCCCGCGCGAAACCCTCACCGGCCTGGTCGGACGAGGGATGCGCCTGCAGCGACAGCGGTTCGTCGGCGGCGAGGACCTTGAGCAAGAACGGCAGCCGACCGGAGAACCGCTCGACGGTCGGCGCACCGAGGGCGGCCGTCCGATCGGACTCGATCACCGAGAGCAGATCGGCGCCGATCGTCGTCCCGTCGTCCTCGACGACGCACGCCGGACCGGCGCTGTGAGCGCCGAACCACAACTCGGCCTCGGGGTGCGGTGACGGTACCGGTTTGCCACGCAGCGTGGCGATCGCGGTACGCGACCCCCACGCATACGTGCGGACGACTCCCTCGATGACCTTCATCCTTGCTCGGCTCCGATCAGTCGCAGGTACACCGCTGCCATTTCGATACGCAACATCAACACCAACAGGGACGTGAGATCGCCGGGGGCGTCGGCCGGTTCGGCGGGGTCACCACCGACCACGGGCGGGACCTGCGCATCGGCGTCGGCTCCGACGAGGACCTCCGTCGACGCCAGGGCGCCGATGCGACGACGCGTGTCCCACTCGCGGGCGGCGGTGGTGGCCACCATCACCCGCGGTGGGCCATCGCCGCGCGGCCCGTCGATCTGCGGGTCGTAGAACAGGGAGTCGGCGGCCGACCCGGCCTCGGCGACCGACCAGATGTCTCGCGAGACACGTGAAATGTCGGCGAGATCGGCTGTCGCGCACCGACTTCCAGAAACCGCGAAGAGCACCGCGGCGGCTCGATCGGCCACCGCGAGTGTCGCGGGTGAGTCACCGGTCCACATCACCGGCCCCTCGCCGAGCCGAGCGGCGAGGATCTTGGCCTGGTTGTGGAAGGTCTCGCGCGCGGGATGATCGGCGGCAGCCTCGGAGTCGAGCGCGTCGGCGAGGTCGGACACCGTGGGTGCGGATCCGGTGAACCGGACCTGGGTGAGCGCGGTGAACACCGCGAGCAACACTGCCACGAAGCCGGGGAAGCGAAACCGGGGATCGACGTCCACCCGAGGCGAAAAGTCGATCCCATTGCCCCCCAATGCATCCCGTAACGGACCTTCGATGGGCGCACTGATCACGACCTCGGCGCGACGCCGCAACGACCGCGCTGCGGCGTCGGCGAGAGTCATGTCACCGCCATCGATACCGGCGAGAACGACGACGTCGAGCGGACCGATCCAACCGGGCAACGCCGAGGTACACACGATGGGGACGTCGACCCGCGTGGCGAGCATCGCACACACCATCGCGGTGGCGCCGGCGGCCGGACCACCCGGGGCGCACACGATGACCACACTGCGGGGACGCAACTCCGAGAGCGGCTCGGCGACACCCTCACGCACGGCCTCGGCGACCGAGCGCACCTGCGCCCCGGCGAGTGCGGCCGCGTGCAGGAGTCCCTCGGTGTCGGCCGCGATCAGGTCGTCGACGTCGTCGAGATCGGGGGCACCGGTTCGCATGACCCCTACAGTAGTCAGCCGTTCGGCACGGCGCCCACACAGCGCGCGACCCGATGACTGGCGGCCGTCGGCGGTTCGGTGCGCCGGAGTGCACGAGCCATCGGTGGGCACTCGAGGCGAGCGGTCAGTCGACGGGGTCGGGCAGGACCCGGAGGTGGCCGCGCCGGCCCGGGCGCGGTTTGGTGGCACCACCACGCGGCCCGGGATCGGCGGGATGTGCGTCGCGGGTGGGCGCGCGGTGGCGCCCCGGACGCATGTCGTCGAACGCTTCGATCGGATCGGGATGGGACATGTCCGCGGCAACCCGCCCGGCACGTCCTCCTGAGCTGGCCTCGCGCACGGCCTCGGCAAGGGCGGTCAGCTCGTAGTCCTCGGCCAACGGCGCCGAGAAACCCCGTTCGCTGCGCAGCATCTCCCAGCCGCGGGGCACGGTGATCCGGCGCGCATGCTCGTCGCACAGATCCCAGGAATGCGGTTCGGCCGAGCTGGCGAGGGGTCCGATCACGGCCGTCGACTCCGCATAGACAAAGGTCAGGGTAGCCACCGCGGAACGGGTGCAGCCGGGCCTGCAGCACTGGCGGGGAAGCTTCACGTCATTGAGGTTAGCCCGGCCCGGATCGATCCGGTGATCCCGACACGCGTGAACCGTCGACACCGACACCGCGGACAGGCAACCGACACGAGACAGGCACCGGCACGAGACATTCGGCAGGCGCCCTCCTACACTCGCGCCATGCGATTCGATGGTTTTCGGCCACCGCGCGCCGGTCGCACCGGGCCGGCGCGTACCCCTCGGCGCCGTGAGCGCCGCGGGCGTGGATTGCGGACACCGTTGTTGCCGCCGAGCGTGCCCGCCTGGCGCAGCAAATCCGACGAATTCGACGCGGTGGCCATCGAGGCGTTCGCCGAGATCGATGCGCGGTGGCACGACGAGCTCGCCGGACTCGACATCGCCGTCGACGAGATCCCCCGCATGTTGCCGCGGGATCCGGAGACGATCCAATGGCCCGACGAGGTGACCGCCGACGGCGCGATCCCGCTCGCGCGGCTCATCCCGGCGGGCGTCGACGTCCACGGGCAGCCGACCCGCGCGAAGATCATCTTGTTCCGCAGACCACTGGAGAGCCGCGCGCGACGCGACACCGAACTGATCGAACTGATCCACGAGGTGCTGGTGCAGCAGGTCGCCACCCACCTCGGCGTCGACGAGGACACGATCGACCGGGGACTCGACTGACCCGGCACGGCGGGACGGCGTCGCTGCGTCAAGATCTCACCGTGGCCGGTCTCGGTGGCCGACGCCGATGGTGATCACCGCACGGTGATCACCATGACCGGCGCTCGCCGGCCGCGGCTCAGATGATGCCGCGCTTGAGGCGGCGGCGCTCGCGCTCGGAGAGGCCGCCCCAGATCCCGAACCGCTCGTCATTGGCGAGCGCGTATTCGAGGCACTCCGCCTTGACCTCACATCCGGAGCAGATGCGTTTGGCCTCGCGGGTCGATCCACCCTTCTCCGGGAAGAACGCCTCGGGATCGGTTTGGGCGCACAGCGCCCGGTCCTGCCACTGCTCCTCCACCGCGTCGAACAGATCGTCGAACTCGTTGGGCACCAACGACAAATGCCGTCGCGGGGCGTCGGACTCGGCGTCGAAGACCCCGACCTGCGGCGCGGTCAGGAACGTGTCGTTCACCGGTCCGAGACTGCGATACAACGCGTCGTCCGAGCCGGTGATGTGTGAATGATCTTGTGGTTCAAGGGGATTGCCGATCGGGTTGTCGAATGCCATCGTCGGCCCCTCCTGCCTGGGAAGTCGTTGTACTGCTGCTGTCTCGCGCCACGGCGTCACTGCCGCGTCACCCCGTCCACCTGTTCGTCGTTCGATCTTCACCAGTGCCCGGCGTTCCGAGTCGCACTCACACCACGCGAGCACCACATCGACCCGAAGCGACATCCGGTCGAACATTCTATCGAAAACACTTAGCTCTCAGTGATTCTCGATCTCGAACCGAAAATGACACTGATGTGATTACACACGCTGGCGGCCACTCAGGTCAAGCCGAGCGAGAAATCTTCTTAATACCACTGGCCGAGGAAAACCGGAGTCGCGACACGTGGGGAAGATGATTCGTCAGGAATCTCACATCGCCTGCGCGGCCGGACGTCCGGGTTGCGACCTCAGCCGCACCCGGACACCGACCCGTACGGTCTACCGGAAGCGCGGGCGCGGCGCCACCCGGGTCGGTGTCGGTCGCGCGCGTCGGTCGTCGGTTCTGGTTCACCCGCTTGTCGTGGGGTCACCAGAGTCGGGCCGCTGCCGTCGGGTCACTACAGTGGAGCGCTGTGAAGGTGACCGTTCTCGTCGGAGGCGTCGGTGGCGCTCGATTCCTGCAGGGTGTCCGCGAATTGTTCGGGCCGACGCCGTTTCCCGCGCCCGCCGAGGACTCGGCGGGCGACCAGTCGGCAACTCCCCCTGGCCCCCATGAGATCACTGCGATCGTCAACGTCGGTGACGATGCGTGGATGCACGGGGTACGGATCTGCCCCGACCTCGACACCTGCATGTACACCCTCGGCGGTGGCATCGACACCGAGCGCGGGTGGGGGCGCAGGGGTGAAACCTGGCACGCCAAGGAGGAACTCGCCGCCTACGGCGCCGATCCGGACTGGTTCGGGCTCGGCGATCGCGACCTCGCCACCCATCTCATCCGCACCCAGATGCTCGACGCGGGATACCGGCTCTCCGACGTCACCGCCGCACTGTGCAAACGCTGGCAGCCCGGTGTGCGGCTGTTACCGGCCACCGACGACCGCCACGAGACCCACGTCGTGGTGTCCGCTCCGGGCGGCGAGGACGGCGCCCAGGTGGCGATCCACTTCCAGGAGTGGTGGGTTCGGCACCGGGCCAAGATCCCGACATTCGGTTTCGCCCAGGTCGGTTCGGACGACACGCACGCCGCTGCAGGGGTGATCGAGGCGATCGCCGACGCCGACGTCGTCCTGCTGGCCCCCAGCAACCCGGTGGTGAGCATCGGCGCGGTGATCAGCGTGCCGGGCGTACGCAGCGCGTTGCGCACCACCGGGGCACGCGTCGTCGGCGTGAGTCCCGTCATCGACAACCGGCCCCTGCGCGGCATGGCCGACGAGTGTCTGTCGGTGATCGGGGTCGAGACCACCGCCGAGGCGATCGCGGCACACTACGGCGCGCGCAGCGGCAACGGGCTCCTCGACGGGTGGCTCATCGCCGACGGCGACGAGGCCGCGGTCGAGGGCATCTCCATCGGCGCCGCTCCCCTGCTGATGACCGACCCGATCGCCACCGCGCACATGGTGCGCGCGGCGTGTGCTCTGGTCGGCGTCGACACCCCGGAGATCGCCGGACCGGACTCCACCGGAGCTGATCGATGACCACGGGCGACGGCGCATCTCCGATCACCGATCACCGCGCCCCTGGCATCATCGAGGTGCGCCCGGTGACCGGGTTGCCGGAATTCGACACGACCACCGACCTCACCAGCGAGATCCTCACGGCCGCACCGTGGTTGGCGTCCGGTGACGTGCTGGTGGTGACCAGCAAGGTCTTCTCCAAGACCGAGGGCCGCATGGTGCCCGCCCCCACCGACCCCGACGAACGCGACGCCCTGCGCCGACGCCTCGTCGTGCAGGAATCGGTGCGGGTACTCGCGCGCCGCAACCGCACACTGATCACCGAGAACCGACTCGGCCTCGTGCAGGCCGCCTCCGGCATCGACGGGTCGAATGTTCCGGTCGACGCGCTCGCGCTGTTGCCGGAGAACCCCGACCGCAGCGCCGCCGAACTCCGCGCGTCCCTCGCCGCGGCCGCGGGCATCGATGTGGCGGTGATCGTCACCGACACGATGGGCCGCGCGTGGCGGACCGGCCAGATCGACGTGGCGATCGGAGCGGCGGGGATCGCGGTCACCCATCCCTACGAGGGTGGCGTCGACAGCCACGGAAACCCGTTGGTGGTCACCGACATCGCCGTCGCCGACGAGATCGCGGCCGCGGCCGATCTGGTGAAGGGCAAACTCGCGGGCGTACCGGTGGCCGTGGTGCGTGGATTGCAGCCCACCGACGACGGGTCACGGGCGGCCGATCTGATCCGGCCCACCGACGAGGACCTGTTCCACCTCGGTACCGCCGAGGCGATCGAGCAGGGCCGCCGGGAGGCACTGCTGACGCGGCGGTCCGTGCGCGCCTTCGCCGACACCCCGGTCGACCCGGAATCGATCACCGCGGCATGCGCAGACGCGCTCACCGCACCCGCTCCGCACCACACCCACCCGGTGCGATTCGTGTGGGTCCGCGACGCCGCGCGCCGAACGCGACTGCTCGATGCGATGGGCGAGGCCTGGCGCGCCGATCTCGGCGCCGACGAGAAGACCGCCGAGTCGATCGAGAAGCGCGTCGCGCGCGGGCGCATCCTCTACGACGCCCCGGAACTGGTGATCCCGTTTCTGATCCCCGACGGCGCCCACACCTATCCCGACGAGCGTCGCAACGCCGCCGAGCACACCATGTTCACCGTCGCCGCAGGTGGCGCCGTCACCGCCCTGCTCGTCGCCCTCTCGGTACGCGGACTCGGCTCCTGCTGGGTCGGCTCGACCATCTTCGCCGCGCCCGTGGTGACCTCCCACCTCGAGGTCCCCGCGGACTGGGAACCGTTGGGCGCCATCGCCATCGGCCACCCGGCACAGGAGTCCGGGCTGCGCGGGAGCGCGCCCACCGACGACTGGCTGATCGTCCGGTGAGCGCCGAATCCCTGCACGATTCGGCGGTGGCGACGCTCGAGGACTGGACGGCGCCTTCGCCGGAACAGGACTCACTGCGGCACACCTATCGCGCCTTCCTCGACGCCGCCGCGCAGGCCTGCCTACGCGCTTACCCGCCCGGTCACCTGACCGCGTCGGCGATCGTCTTCGACGCCGGCGCCGACCACGTACTGCTGACCCTGCATCCGCGGGTGGGCAAATGGATTCAACTCGGTGGGCACTGCGAACCCGACGACGCGACCATCGCCGACGCCGCGCTGCGTGAGGCGCGCGAGGAATCCGGCGTCGACGGTCTGGAGTTGGCCGGGCTCGCGCAACTGCACACCCATCAGATCACCTGTTCGCTCGGCGTGCCGACGCGACACCTCGACGTGCGGTTCGTCGCGGTGGCCCCACCGACGTCGGACGGCGGCCTGCCGCCGATCACGATCAGCGACGAGTCACTCGATCTGCGGTGGTGGCCGGTCGAGGCGTTGCCCGCCGACACCGAGGGCACCGATATCGTCACCCTCGTCGCCCTCGGACGCAGCATCCTCGCACCCTGAGCGAGATACCGGAACGCTGAGCAGACCGGCGCCCCGGAGCGCTCAGACGCGGATGTTCTTGCCGACGGTCACCACACCACCGGCACTGACCGCGAAGCGCTGACGATCGGCCTCGAGGTCGGTACCGAGTTGTTCACCCTCGCCGACGACGACGTTCTTGTCGAGGATGGCGCGTCGGACCACCGCACCCTTGCCGACCCGCACGCCGGGCATCAGCACACTGCCCTCCACGACGGCACCGTCCTCGATCATCACGTTCGCCGAGAGCACCGAGGTGCTCACCGATCCGGCCGACACGATGCATCCGGCGCCGACCACCGAATCCTGGGCGTGACCGCCCTGCACGAACTTCGCGGGCGGCAGATGCAGTGTCTCACCGCGAATCGGCCAGCGACGGTTGTACAGGTTGAACACCGGGTGCACCGACACGAGGTCCATGTGTGCGTCGTAGAACGCGTCGAGCGTCCCGACATCACGCCAGTACCCCCGGTCGCGTTCGGTGGCACCGGGCACCTCGTTGTCGGCGAAGTCGTAGACGAACGCCCGCTGCTGGTTCACGAAGGCCGGGATGATGTCGCCGCCCATGTCGTGATCGGAATCGGAGTCGGCCGCGTCGGCGCGGATCGCCTCCACGAGCGCCTCGGTGGTGAACACGTAGTTGCCCATCGAGGCGAAGGTGACGTCGGGGTCGTCGGGAGTGCCCGGCGGATCGGCGGGTTTCTCCAGGAACCGGGTGATCAGCCCCGACTCGTCGGCATCGATGCACCCGAACGCGCTGGCCTCCGCGCGCGGCACCCGGATGCCTGCGACGGTGACGTCGGCGCCGGAGTCGATATGCGCCTCGACCATCTGCGACGGGTCCATCCGATACACGTGGTCGGCACCGAAAACGACGATGTACTCCGGTTGTTCGTCCTCGATGAGGTTCATCGACTGGAAGATCGCATCGGCGCTGCCGGTGTACCACCGCGGACCCAGACGCTGCTGCGCGGGCACCGGGGTGATGTACTCCCCGTGGAATCCCGATGACCACCAGGTCTGCGAGATGTGGCGGTCGAGTGAATGCGACTTGTATTGCGTCAGAACGCAGATGCGTTCGTAACCGGCGTTGACCAGATTGGACAGGACGAAGTCGATCAGCCGGTAGGCGCCACCGAATGGGACCGCCGGTTTCGCGCGGTCCATCGTCAGCGGGTACAGGCGTTTACCCTCACCGCCCGCAAGGACGATACCGAGCACGTGCGGCTGTGATCTCACACTCACAACTTAACCGCCAATCTGTGCACGGGCCAGACGAACACACACCTCGATCCATTGATGTTCGCGATGTTCTCGCCTCGACGACATCCGGCTCCCGCCGAGTTTGCCCCGCTTTCGTGGCGAACTGCGCGCGCGGGCACTAGCGTCGTCGTCATGAGGGTGGCGATGATGACACGGGAGTATCCACCCGAGGTCTACGGTGGTGCCGGAGTCCACGTGACCGAGCTGGTGCGACACCTGCGCGCACTGATCGAGGTCGACGTGCACTGCATGGGACAACCGCGGGACACCGCGACGGTCTACGCGCCCGACCCGGGGCTCGACGGCGCCAATGCGGCGATCACAACGCTGTCCGCCGATCTGCGGATGGCGGTGGGTGCCGCCGGTGCCGACCTGGTGCACTCGCACACCTGGTACACCGGTCTCGCCGGGCATCTGGCGGCCGAGTTGCACGGTGTGCCACATGTATTGACCGCACACTCACTGGAACCGATGCGGCCGTGGAAGGCCGAACAACTCGGTGGCGGCTATCGGGTGTCGAGCTGGGTGGAACGCAACGCCGTCGAGTACGCCGACGCGGTGATCGCGGTCAGCTCCGGGATGGCCAACGACGTATGCGAGACCTATCCGCGCCTCGATCCCGATCGAGTCCACGTGGTACGCAATGGGATCGACACGTCGCAGTGGTTTGCCGTCGACGACCCGTTCGGTCCGGACTCGACGTTGACCACACTCGGCGTCGACCCCGAACGGCCGATCGCGGCTTTCGTCGGCCGGATCACGAGACAGAAGGGCGTCGCCCATCTCGTCGCGGCCGCCCACCATTTCGATCCCGACGTGCAGCTCATCCTGTGCGCAGGAGCACCGGACACCCCGGAGATCGGTGCGGAGGTCGAGTCTGCGGTCGCCTCGCTGTCGGCCGCGCGCCACGGCGTGCATTGGGTCCGGGAAATGCTTCCACTCCCGCGCATCCGGGAGATCCTCACCGCGGCAACGGTATTCGTCTGCCCGTCGGTGTACGAGCCACTGGGCATCGTGAACCTCGAGGCCATGGCCTGCGGAACGGCAGTGGTGGCCTCGGCAGTCGGCGGCATTCCCGAGGTGGTCCGCGACGCCGTCACCGGCGTCCTCGTCCCCTATGACCCCGCCGATCCGGTTGCGTTCGAGCGCGGCCTCGCCGACGGCGTCAATGCGGTGGTGCGTGATCCGGCGACCGCCGAATCGATGGGCAAGGCCGGACGCGAGCGGGCCGCCGCGGAGTTCTCCTGGGATGCGATCGCCGAGCAGACCCTCGGGGTGTATCAGGCAGTCACACGCTGAAATCCGGCCCCGACGGATGGGGCCGGTCACCGCGAATGCGGCACACCGTGACGGTGACCGCGACGGTGATCTGCAGGCTGCCACCGTGAGCGCCGGCCACGGCGTCGGCCACCTCGTCGATGTGCGCACGGTTGTGGTGAAATGCCGAGGGCCCCATGGCGACGAGGTCGGCGATCGTCGGCGCGGTCACCGTGCACTTCTCCTGCACCACCCGCCGGTCGACGATGTCGAAAGCCGGTGACAACGCGGCCTCGATCCGATCGTCCTTGTCCGGTCCCACCGTCAGCATGCCCAGCGGGCCCACGAGCTCGGTCAGGTGATCGGGACGGGGGGCCACGATGACCAGATGACCACCCGCGCGCAGGACACGCGCGGTCTCGGCGATGTTGCGCGGGGCGAACACCGACAGCGCCACCGCTGCCGAACCCGACCGCATCGGGATCTGCCGCCACACGTCGGCGACCACACTCGCGGTGGTCGGCTCGCCGCGCGCCGCCGCCCGGGCGCACGCCTTGGACAGGTCGATGACCACCCCACGCGCGTTCGGGGCCCGGCGCAGGCACGCACGGAGGTACACACCCGGGCCGCCCCCGAGATCGACGATCAGGGGGGACTGCTCATCGGCGGGGCACAGACCGGCAGGGCACAGATCGGCGACAGCGGTGGCGGTGGCCTCGACGACCGGCGACAGGACCCCTGCATCATGCACACGGAGTCGAGCGGCAACCATCTCCGGACTGTCGGCACGGAGTGCACCCGAGCGCCCGTCGAGGAGCGCGACGTAGCCGTGGCGGGCGATGTCGAACGAATGGCGCCGACCGCACCGCAGCGCGGCGTGGTCGGCGGTGAGATCCAGGGCATCCGAGCAGACCGGACACCTCAGGTCGGGAAGTAGCTCGGTCAGCGCCGAGCGGGCCTGCGACCCGGTCAGCCGGTGACCCCGCGGAGTTCTTCGCCGAGAGCCGCGGCCTCGTCCGGGGTCAGCTCGACCACCAGACGTCCACCACCCTCGATCGGAATGCGCACGACGATCCCACGTCCCTCCTTGGCCGCTTCCAGTGGCCCATCTCCAGTTCGTGGCTTCATCGCCGCCATTCTCAAACTCCCTTCAGAGTCTCGCGTCGCCGAGGGCTCCCGGCCGTCGCCGGACGATCGTTCCGACATGACGGCGCAGCCCGGATCGCGGCCATGCGGCCGGTGACGGTGGTTGCCGCCAGAGCAATGATACGTGGCGCGCCGACGTGCAGATGCCCACGCGCCCGCATGTCAGTCACGCGTTTCGGTCACGGACCCGGCAGTGGGGTCGGCAGAAGCCGCCTCGGCGCCCTCCGGGAGGGACTCGAAGGCGGCCCCCTGTGGGTCCTCGACACCCGCGGACGCCGTGCCCGCCTCGTGACGACCGATGCCGGCGGCGACCGGGTGCACCGACGCGGCGTCGCGGTCCTGCAGCTGCTGGATCAGCGCGCGGAGATCGTCGATCTCGTCGGCGAGCCGGGCCAGCGCCCAGTCGACCTCGCTCTGCTTGTACCCGCGGACGGTGAGCGCGAATCGCAGTGCGCGCACGTCGTATCCGTTGATCCCGTTCCGCGGAAGACGGGTCAGCGTCGAGGTCGCGTCGACCGGTGGAAGGTCCTCACCGCGACCGAACACGAACCAGACCACGGCGAAGACGACGGCCACCACGACCGCCATGATCAGCAGGTACAGCAAGAGGGTCTGCATGATCCCATGGTGTCAGAGAGGTGACCGGCCGCGCCGCCGTGGCCTGGTGCCACGTCGCGATCACCACGGCCCGAGGCGAGCGCCCGCCGGGCGAGGCGAGCGGCCTACGAGGCGATCTCCTCGTCGTCGGCGGCGATGTCGACCGCGCGCAGGGTCTTCATCGGCGGACGGTCCTCGAGATAGACGTCGGTGGTGTGCGGGGTGAACGTGCCGTCGGGCTCCGCGGTGAACTGCGTCAACCCGACGCCCGAATCCTCGATGCCGCACCGGCGCATCAGGGTGCCCACGATTTGGCGGCTCATCACGCCGAGCTCGATGAGCGGGCGGTTGCGGTGGGTGCGCACCCCGAGATTCACCTGGCCGATGCCCTCGAGGCCGTACCGGTCGTAGGTGTCGATCAGCAGGCCGATCTCCACCCCGTATCCGGGCGCGAACGGCACCGAGGCGAGCATCTCGCGGGTGCCTGCGTACTCCCCACCGAGTGGCTGGAGCACCGCGGTGAGTTCGGGTTTCTGCGAGGCGAGCAGTGGCCGTGCGACGAGTTCGGTGACGCGGCCGCCGCCGTTCGCGTCCTGCGTGCCCCCGGTGCGCAGGGGGCGGCGGTAGTAGCCCTTGACCAGCTGGATGTCGGGGTTCACCAGCAGGGGTCCGAGCATCTTCGGCACGAACATCGGATCGGGGTCGATCAGGTCGGAGTCGACGAAGGCGATGATGTCACCGGTCGCGACGGCGATCGAGCGCCACAGCACCTCGCCCTTGCCCTTGACGGGCTCGAGTTCGGGGACCGCGTCCTCGCGGCTGATCACCTCGGCGCCGGCGGCCCGCGCCCGTTCGACGGTTGCGTCGGTGGACCCGGAGTCCAGCACGATCAGCTCGTCGACGAGTGTTCCGACCAGCGGCCGGATGGTGGCGATGACGTCGGCGACGGTTTCTTCCTCGTTCAGGGCGGGCAGGACCACCGATACCGTGCGTCCGTCCTTGGCGGCGACGAGGTCGTCGATCGTCCAGTCCGGTTGTTCCCAGGTGTGGGTGGTCGACCACGAACCCCGGTCGGCGGTGTCTGCGGGCGCCGGCCACATGGCGGCCTTGTCCCGACCGGTGGATGCCGTCGGTGTCCGACCGGCGACGTGTGGGCGGTTCTGGGTTCGACGTACCTTCTTGGTCATGCGAGTCCCCTGACTGTTCTGGCTGGAGGCCGTGTGCCCGCTATCGCGGCGACCATGTCGACCACGCGGCGGGTGGCGGCGACCTCGTGGACGCGGAAGATCCGGGCGCCGTGTTCAGCGCTCAGAGCGGTCGCCGCGAGTGTGCCCTCCACCCGGTGTTCGAGGTCCACTCCCAGAGTCTCCCCCACAAAATCCTTGTTGCTCAGCGCCATCAGCACCGGCCAACCTGTCTTAACAAGATCTTTTACGTGACGTAACAAGGTCAGCCCGTGGTGGGTGTTCTTGCCGAAATCATGCGTCGGATCGATCACGATCGAGTCACGGGCAACACCCGCGGCCTCGGCCCGACGGGCCGCCGACGTCACCGCTTCGAGCACATCGGCCACGACGTCGGTGACCGCATCGCCGTAGGCGACCCGATGCGGTCGGGTCCGCACCACCGCGCCGCCGGTGTGCGAACACACGATCCCGGCCCGGTGGGCGGCGGCCACCTCGACCAGTCCCGGGTCGGCTCCGGCCCAGGTGTCGTTGATGAGGTCGGCGCCCACCGCACACGCCTGATCGGCGACCTCGCTGCGCCAGGTGTCGACGCTGATGAGCAGATCGGGGTAGCGATCACGAATCCAGGCGATGAACGGCACCACCCGCGCGATTTCCCCCGCGGCGTCGACCTCCTCGCCCGGGCCGGCCTTGACACCGCCGATGTCGACGATGTCGGCGCCCTCGGCCACGACGCTCTCGACCCGTTCCTTGGCCGCGTCGTCGGTGAAACTGGCCCCGCGGTCGTAGAAGGAATCGGGTGTGCGGTTCACGATCGCCATCACCAGCGCCCGATCGGCGGCGACCGGACGGCCGCACAGGGTTTCGCCCCCGTACTTCACACGTCGCGCGTCCATGGCGACCAGACTACGAAAGCACTCAGTTCTTGGGTGCCTTGGCCGCTGCGACGTCGTCGGGATAGGAGTCGTAGTACTCGACGTATCCGTCGGAGCGTCCGGCGAGCACGTAGAGCGGGTCGTCGCCGACCTTCTCGTAACCCTCGTCGCGCAGCTCGACCTTGCGGTTCTTGAACGTGGAGGTGGCCTCGAGCTGACCGACGATCCGGATGAACAGCGGCATCGCATACGACGGCAGGGCCTCGTAGAGGTGCGACGCCATCTCCTTGCCGTCGAAGCTCGCA
>NZ_MVPX01000309.1:0-7196 GCF_002043085.1 Gordonia sp. i37
ACGGCAGGGCCTCGTAGAGGTGCGACGCCATCTCCTTGCCGTCGAAGCTCGCCCCCTCGCGCAGCGTCACCGCCGCCATTCCGGCCTTGCCGTCGGTGCCCGGGACCTCGACGCCGAAGACCACCGACTGCGCGATCGACGGGTGGCCGTCGAGCCCGGCCTCGACCTCGGTGGTCGCGACGTTCTCGCCCTTCCAGCGGAACGTGTCGCCGAGTCGGTCGACGAAGGCGATGTGGCTGAAGCCCTGGTCACGAACGAGATCACCGGAGTTGAACCAGGCGTCGCCGTCCTTGAAGGCATCGCGGACGATCTTCTTCTCGGTTTCCTCCGGATCGGTGTAGCCGTCGATCGGGACGCGGTCGTTGATGCCGGAGATGAGCAGGCCCGTTCCGCCGCGTTTCACCTTGGTCAGCCGACCGTCGGCGTTGCGTTTGGGCTTGCCGTCCTCGTCGTACTCGACGATCGCGTACGGCAACGGACAGAACCCGGCGGTGCGGCTGGCGCTGAAGGCGTTGACGAACACCAGGTTCAACTCACTGGCCCCGTAGAACTCGACGATCCGGTCGATGCCGAACCGCTCGCGGAACTCGTCCCAGATGTCGGGGCGCATGCCGTTGCCGACCACGAGACGCACGCTGTGGGCGCGGTCGGTCGGCTTCTCCGGCTGCGCCAACAGATAACGGCACAACTCACCGATGTAGCAGAACGCCGTGGCGCGATTGAGGATGACGTCGTCCCAGAATTTCGACGCCGAGAAGTGTTTGCCGATGGCGATACAGGCGCCCGAGGCGAGCACCGAGGACAACGACACCGACAGTGCGTTGTTGTGATAGAGCGGCAATGGCACATACATGGTGTCGCTGGCGCGCAGGCGCACCGCGAGGCCGCCGATACCCGAGAGACTGGCCAGCCACCGGTTGTGGCTCATCACGCTGGCCTTGGGCAGGCCGGTGGTCCCGGAGGTGAAGATGTAGAACGCCTCGGTGGATGCCGGCAGGGTCGCGGTGACCTGCGGGTCGGCCTCCGACCGTCCCTGCGCCGCGGCATCGAGTGCGGCGAAGTCGAGAACGTGCTCGGGCAGTGCGCTCTCGGGAATCGACTCGAAGGCCTCCGCGCAATCCGGGTCATGGACGAACACCCGGGCCCCGAGGAGCTTCATGCTGTGCTCGAGGACGTTGCCGCGCTGGTTGTAGTTGATCATCCCGGCGATCGCGCCGAGCTTGACCGTCGCGAGCATCACGAACAGATCTGTTGGGCAGTTCTTCGACAGGATCGCCACCACGTCGCCGGTCTGCACACCCTTCTCGGCGAGCACGGCGGCGTAGCGGTTCACCGTCCGGTTGGCCTCACCGTAGGTGGTCGACTTACCGCCGAACCGCACGAACGGCCGGTCCGGGTGGTTGGCGGCGTGCTGCGCGAAGATCAGGCCGATGGTGCGCTTGGCGTCAGCGGGCCGCCTGATCAGCCCGGGTGCGTGCTTGATCATCTGGGGCGCCTGCGGCGCCATCTTGAGCACGCCTTTGAACAGATCTGTGATTCCGACGGTGTCCTGGGACGACATCGACTTACTCGCTCTCCGGTTGGACGACGATGGCGCGCGCTGTCCGCCGCGAACACACGACGCCAGCTCGTGTGCACACCTTACCGGTCAGTAGCATGACGCAGCGCACCCTCTACCGAATCGGTGACGACGAGCCGGTCCAGCGAACTCTGTGCGACGAATCCCGGCGCCACCAGACCCTGTAACCACGACAACAGCGGCGTGTAGAAACCCACCGGGTCGAGCAGCACCACGGGTTTGGTGTGCATGCCGAGGAATCCACCGGTCCACGTCTCGAACAACTCCTCGAGCGTGCCGATACCACCGGGCAACGTGATGAAACCGTCGGCCCGATCGTCCATCAGCTTCTTGCGTTCCCGCATGGTGTCGGTGATGACGAGTTCATCGGCGTCGAGGTCGGCGACCTCGCGCTGCATCAGGGTCCGCGGGATGATCCCGACCGTCGTACCGCCGGCCGCGCGCGTGGCGTCGGCGACCGCACCCATCATCGACACATTGCCGCCGCCGGAGACCAGCGTGTGTCCGCCCGCCCCGATCGCGGTGCCGAGTTCGGCCGCGAGATCCAGATACTCCTGCCCCACATTGCGTCCCGACGCGCAGTACACGCAGATCGCGCTCATCAGTCCCCCACTCTCTCGCTGTCTGTCCGCGGACCTCATGGTCGGCGAATGGAGTGTTCGTGTCGCCCGGCCGGTGCGTTCCGTGCGTGGCCGGGGCCGTGCCGGTCGGGGCAGCCGGTCAGTCGGCCTCGCCACGCGCGGCGAGGCGCTGCGCCGCCGCCCGGATGACCTCGACCGCCTCGTCGGGTTCATCGACGACGGTCACCAGATCGAGATCCTCGGGCGAGACCATCCCCTTGGCGACGAGGACCTCGCGCATCCAGGCGAGCAGCCCGGCCCAGTGCTCGCGGCCGACGAGCACGATCGGGAACCGGACCACCTTCTTGGTCTGCACCAGGGTCAGCGCCTCGAAGAGCTCGTCGAGCGTGCCGAGACCGCCGGGCAGACAGACGAAGGCCTGGGCGTACTTCACGAACATCGTCTTGCGGACGAAAAAGTAGCGGAAGTTCATGCCCAGGTCGACCCAGGGGTTCAGATGCTGCTCGAACGGCAGCTCGATGTTGAGTCCGATCGACGTCGCCGACGACTCGTGGGCTCCCTTGTTCGCGGCCTCCATGACGCCCGGCCCACCGCCGGTGATCACGGCGTAGCCGGCCGCGCCGAGGGCTCGGCCCACGCGCACCGCGAGCTCGTAGTCGGGTGAGCCGGGTCGTAGTCGCGCGGACCCGAATACCGTGACCGCCTCGGCGACGTCGGAGAGGGCATCGAAACCCGCCACGAATTCCGACTGGATACGCAACACGCGCCACGAGTCGCGCATGGTGCGCTCGGCCCGGCGCTCGGCGTCGCGCGGATCGACCCACTCGAGCAGCCGACGGTCGGTGGTGCGCTCGTCGCCGTCGGTGCGGCGCACGCGCATGGGGCCGATGTAGCGGGTGCCCTGCTGATCCTCGATGTCGACGTCGGTGACCGGGTCACGTTCTGCGGGCTTGCTGCCAGAAGTCGTCTCGCTGCCAGAAGTCGTCTCGCTGCCAGAAGTCGTCATGGGCGTAACGCTAGCGCGCCCGGCCGATGTCCCCGCCGCACCGACGGGAACCCGGTGCGCGTCAGTTCAGCTCAGGTAGGTCCGCAACAACTCGGTGACCTCGCGGATCTGGGCGACCGGGACGCGTTCGTCGACCCGGTGGGCCAGGCTCGGGTCCCCCGGTCCGAGGTTCACCGCGGGAATACCCAGAGCCGAGAATCGTGACACGTCGGTCCAGCCGTACTTGGCGCGGAATCGCCCCTGCGCGGCGTCGACGAGTGCCGCGGCAGCCGGATGCGACAGGCCGGGCAACGCGCCTGCGGCGGAATCAGTGAGTTCGAGCGTCACCGCACCGGAGGCGAGCGGCCCGGCGAACACCTCGCGAACGTGGTCGAGTGCGCTCTCGATGCTGTGGTCGGGCGCGAAACGGAAGTTGACGTCGACGTGGGCGGCGTCGGGTACGACGTTGCCGGCCACCCCGCCGCCTATCCCGACGGCCGAGAGCCCCTCGCGGTACTCGCATCCGTCGATGTCGACGCGGCGCGGCGAGTACCCGGCGAGGGTGGTGAGCACCTCCCCCAGCTTGTGAATCGCGTTGTCGCCCATCCACGCTCGCGCCGAATGTGCCCGCGTCCCGGTCGCTGTCAGGCGTACCCGCAGAGTGCCTTGGCATCCTGCCTCGATCTGCCCGGCCGTGGGTTCCCCGAGGATCGCCACGTCGCCGGAAAGCCACTGCGGCAGTTCACGTTCGATGACCCCCAGCCCGTTGTACTCGGCGGCGATCTCCTCGCAGTCGTAGAAGATGAGCGTGAGGTCGTGGCGCGGATCGGCCAACGTCGCCGCGAGATGCAGGAACACCGCGTCACCGGATTTCATGTCCACGGTTCCGCACCCGTGCAGGACCTCGCCCTCGGCGGTGTCGTCGGTGCGCCGGCTCGGCAGATTTCCCGCGACCGGCACCGTGTCGAGGTGCCCGGCGAGGATGACCCGGCTGTCGAGCCCCCGGTCGGTGCGCGCGAGCACCCGGTTGCCGTGACGGACGATCTCGAAGCCGGTGGTCTGCTCCCGGAGCGCGGATTCGACGGCGTCGGCGATGGCCGTTTCGTCCCGGGATTCACTGTGGATGTCGACCAGCGCCGCGGTCAGGTCGATCGGATCGCCATGGAGGTCGAGAGCATTCACGCCCCCACCGTAACGAAGCCGATGGCGCGGCGCCGAAAAGGGTTACACCCGCGTGGTTTACATCGCACGGGTTACACCACAGGGGTCATAAAGGTCGAAGCTCGGCGGCGCCGAATGACACGTCGAACTGCACACACCACAGCACCACCGCCGGGAACCGGGCGAGGTCGGTGGTCGCGGGCACCGCATACACCTGGTCGCCACGGTTGCCCTTGATCGGGCCGAGGTCGACGCGCGGGGCGCCACCTGCGGTACGCCAGCCGGCGAAGCCGCCGATCACCTCCCCGGCCGAGAGCCACACATGCACATCGGGGCCGGTGGTCGTGTCGAGGTTCTCGATGGCGAGAATCCTTGAGCCATCCGGCTTCTCGATGATCGACAGGGTGCCCGTGGTGTCGTGTTCGTGGCTGATGAAGGTCCCGGACGAGAGCACCACGGGCGTGGCCGGTGGCGCGCCCGACGCCGGCGTACCGCTCGCGGCGACCGGGATCTCGTCGGCGATCTCGGTGTCGACGAAGACCAACCACGGCTTGAAGATCACGCCGCCGATCACCACCACTGCCAGCCCGGCGAGCACCCACGGCCATCGCCGGCGTCGGGCCCGCCCGCCCTGGTGCGGAGTCCGGAGTCCACGTTCGGCCATGATGCGACAATACGGACATCGCACGGTCGCGACCAGCGCGTTCGGCCGTTCGGATGATGGCTCGATCGTGTCCGGAGATGATCGGCGAAACGCCTACTCGGCTGTCGTGACCGTCGTAGCGTGGAGGTGTAGCGGAGTGTTTCGAACCGAGGAGATGATCGCCATGTCCGCTCGTTCTCATGATTCCCATCGTTTTCACGATTCCCACGGTCAGCATCCTTTGGGAGTGTTGGCGTTCTTCCTGCTCATCGTCGGTTTCGCGAGCCTCGCCGTGCTGCTCGTGTCGGTGGTGGTCGGCAACACCGCGCTGGCCGTCACCGCCGCCGTCGTCGGGCTGGTGGCCTTCGGTGTGGCCGCCACGACCATGACCATGCTGGGCCGGAAGTTGCATCACAGCGCACTGATCCCCGACTACACCGACACCGAGACGGAGCACTACCTGCGCGACTATCGACACGGTGCTTGATCTGGCGGCTCCGCCGCGGCTTGATCCGGCTGCCAACCGGACGGCGCCCCACCGGTAAGCTCGGGTGCCGTGACGAACAATGGTGCACACGCAGTCGGAATCGCCACGGTGACCAACGGGGGTTCCGCTGATCCCGGCGTCATCCTCGACGTCTGGTTCCCCGAGCCGCAACTCGGTACGAGTGAGCAGAGCGGCACGACGATCCTGGACGACACCGCGACCCCCGGTGATCTTCGTGACCTGGTCGGTGTCGACGCGGTCCGCAGGGTCAAGACCGTGGCCGTATCGACCACGATCGCCGATCTGTCGGTACCGCCGGTCGATGCCTACGACGTCTACCTGCGTCTGCACCTGCTCTCGCATCGTCTCGTTGCGCCGCACGGCACCAACCTCGACGGCATCTTCGGCCTTCTCGCCAACGTGGTGTGGACCAATCACGGCCCCTGCCCGGTCGAGGGATTCGAGAAGATTCGCGCCGGACTGCGCGCCCGCGGCAACGTGACCGTGTACAGCATCGACAAGTTCCCCCGCATGGTCGATTACGTCGCGCCCGGCGGTGTGCGCATCGGCGACGCCGACCGCGTCCGGCTCGGCGCACACCTTGCGCCCGGCACGACGGTGATGCACGAGGGATTCGTGAACTTCAACGCCGGAACCCTCGGCGAATCGATGGTCGAGGGCCGCATCTCGGCGGGAGTCGTCGTCGGTGACGGCTCCGACATCGGCGGCGGCGCGTCCACGATGGGCACACTGTCCGGCGGCGGCAAGGAGCGCATCGTCCTCGGCAAGCGCTGCCTGCTCGGCGCGAACTCCGGCTGCGGCATCCCCCTCGGCGACGACTGCGTCATCGAGGCCGGCCTCTACGTCACCGCGGGCACCAAGGTCACCGGGCCCGACGGCACCACCGTCAAGGCCCGCGACCTCGCAGGCCAGTCCAATCTGCTGTTCCGTCGCAACAGCCTCAACGGCGCCGTCGAGGTGGTGCCCTGGAAGGGCGACGGCATCGCCCTCAACGAGGCCCTGCACAAGAACTGACACACACCACAGCGCGCCGGGGACCTGTCCGAAACGTTCAAGACACCCGGGGTGCGGTGACCATACGGTGATCGCATGACCGACACCGCACGCATTACAGGACCGATCCTCGACGCCCTGTCCATCGTCGTCGCCGACATGGCGGCCACCGTCCATTTCTATACGCTTCTGGGTCTGCAATTCGAGCCCGGCGCCGCCGATGCCCCCCACGCGGAGAGTGCGGTGGGCCCGATGAGGATTCTCTTCGACACCCGCGCCGTCGTCGGCTCGTTCATGCCCGGGTGGACCGAGCCCACGGGTGGCCATCGGATCGCGCTCGCGTTCGCCTGCGCGACCCCGACCGATGTCGATGCCGAGCACGCAACGCTCGTCGCCGCCGGGCACCGGTCGATACTCGAACCGTTCGACGCCGTCTGGCATCAGCGGTATGCGGTCATCGCCGACCCCGACGGCAACCCCGTCGACCTCTATTGTCCGCTGGTCTGAGCGCCGCCGGTCCACGCCGTCGGCGGCGCGCCGGTGAGTTCGGCGAAGTCGCGGCACATGTGCGCGTGGTCGGCGTACCCGGCACGCGCAGCGATACCGATGAGATCCTCCCCGGCGTCGTCGAGTAGCGCCAGCGCAGTCCGCATCCGCAGGATCCGGGCGAGCGTCTTGGGGCCATACCCGAAGTGCTGCAACGACATCCGATGCAGGGTGCGCGCCGATACCGACACCGTGTCGGC
>NZ_MVPX01000031.1:0-986 GCF_002043085.1 Gordonia sp. i37
ACCCCCCCCGGCCCAGCCGATACCGCAGGTGGCACCACCGCAACGAAGGGTGTCAACGGCTCGTCGGTGAAGCTGCCCTTCGGTCTCGACGCGGCCAAGGTGCCGGTGCTCGGGAGCTACGGTGCCCCGGGCAGCCGCGCCTCGCTGACCTCCGAGTGGTATCAGCTGCCCAAGCGCAGCCCCGATGCACCGCTGGTGACGATGTCGGTGGCGGGCACCGTCGGCTACATCGACGACCTGGCCGTCACCCATCCGGGGCCGGAGCTGCGACTCGAGTTCGGTCGTGTCGAGCCTGACGGATCGGTGACCACGGTCGCCTCGCAGGTGCCGCTGGGGATCGCCACCGATCCTGCATGGCGCAACATGCGGTTCCCGCTCGATAAGGCGCCGCCACGGGCGAGTGTCGTGCGCGTGGTCGCGGCCGACACGTCCTCGGATCCCTCGGGCTGGCTCGCGGTGACCCCGCCGCGGGTGACCCCGATGGTGACACTGAACGACCTTGTCGGCAGCAAGGACCCGACGCTACTCGACTGGGAGGTCGCCCTGGCGTTCCCGTGCCAGCGGCCGGCCGAGGTGCACAACGGCATCTGGGAGATCCCGAAGTGGCGGATCACCCCCGACGCCGACGGTGAACGGGTCAACTCGCGCAACTGGATGGCAGGCAACTACGGCGGTCCGCTCGGCATGGTCGACAACGATCTGTCGGCGACGGTGCTGCCGTCCTACCTGCGCAACTCGTGGGCCAAGGATTGGGGCAGCCTGCAGCGGCTCACCCCGCTGGTCGACCAGACGCCCGCCGATCTCGTCGTCACCCAGGACACCCACACCGGTCTGTGGACCCCGGGGCCGATGCGCGCGATCATGAACTGACGCCGATGGCGCCCACCAGCGCGCCGACAGCGCTCACTTAGATCGATGGTCGAGGTGCCGAGGAGCGATAGCGACGAGCCTCGAGACGGTGAGAATGTAGGTAGGGCTTGACCGGG
>NZ_MVPX01000310.1:0-1651 GCF_002043085.1 Gordonia sp. i37
GGGCGGCGGGGAGCGTGTCCTCCCAGCGTCGCACGTCCGACGACGGCCAGAGATCGCTCAGCGGCACCCGCAAATCCCGGAACTCCGACGCGGGGGCGCCGAGGAGTCCGGGCGCGTACCCGGGCGCGAAGCGCAGTCCGGTCATGTCCCGGCGCCGGTCGGTGCCGAAGACATACGGCCCGGTGTCGGGGCCCGCGATCAGGAGCTCCTCGCCGGTCCAGATCAGATCCATGCATCCGTCGGGCAGGATGACCGACTCGCCGGGAGCGGTGTCGGCGCGCCAGCACGTCGTCGGTCTCGCAGAGCGCTCGGCGGATGTCACCTGCGGTCGCGGCTCAGGCCAGTCGTTGTACCGCGGTGGCGATGCGCTCGTCGGTCGCCGTCAGCGCGATCCGCACGTGGTCGACGCCCGCGGGTCCGTAGAAGTCCCCTGGCGCGGCAAGGATGCCGCGCTGCGCGAGCCAGCCGACGGTCTCCCGGCACGGTTCGCCGCGGGTGGCCCACAGATACAAACCGGCTTCGGAGTGGTCGATGGTGAAACCGGCTGCGCGGACCGCCGCGGCCAGCTCGGTCCGGCGTTTGGCATAGCGGGCACGCTGGACCTCGACGTGCGCATCGTCGGTGAGCGCTGCGGTCATCGCCGCCTGAAGCGGGTACGGCACCATCAGCCCGGCATGTTTGCGTACGGCCAGCAGTTCGGCGATCAGTTCCCGGTCACCGGCGAAGAAACCCGCACGATAGGACGCCAGGTTGGAGATCTTCGACAACGAGTGCACCGCGAGCAGCCCGGTGTGATCGCCGTCGGAGACACGCGGGTCGAGCACCGAGACGGCCTCGGCGTCCCACGACAAACCGAGATAGCACTCGTCGGAGATGACGACGGTCCCGCGTTCGCGCGCCCACTCGATCACCTTGCGCAGGTGGTCGATCCCGAGGATTTTGCCGGTCGGGTTGGACGGCGAGTTCAGGAACAGCACGGCCGGGCGCGCCGGCCCGAGCGCCACCGTCGAATCGGCACGCACCGGTGTCGCACCGGCCAGCAGGGCACTGACCTCATAGGTCGGGTAGGCGACCTCCGGGATGACGACCATCTCGCCGACGCCGACACCGAGCGTCGCGACCACCCCGGCGATGGCCTCCTTGGTTCCGATCACCGGGAGGATGCTCGACTCGTCCACGCCGACGGCGCCGTAGCGACGACCCAGGGCCGCGGCTGCGGCGTCGCGCAGAGCCGTGGTCCCGATCGTCGTCGGATAGCCCGGGAACTCCGAGGCCTGCGCGAGTGCCTCGCGGATGACCGGATCGACGGGATCGACCGGGGTGCCGACCGAGAGGTCGACGATGCCATCGGGATGGGAGTTCGCGGTGGCCTTGGCCTCGGCCAGGGTGTCCCACGGAAAGTCGGGAAGGGCGGCACTGACCCGGCGTCGGGCCGGACGGTAACCGGTCACCGCGAGCTCAGTCCTCGTCCTCGTTCATCGGGGGCAGCTGCTTGATGAAGGGCGGGTCGAAATCGGTCTTACCGACCTTGCTGGCGCCGCCCGGCGAGCCCAGCTCGTCGAAGAAGTCGGCATTGGCACTGACGTACGGATCCCATTCGTCGGGGACGTCATCCTCGTAGAAGATCGCCTCCACCGGACACACCGGCTCC
>NZ_MVPX01000311.1:0-4605 GCF_002043085.1 Gordonia sp. i37
ACGTACGGATCCCATTCGTCGGGGACGTCATCCTCGTAGAAGATCGCCTCCACCGGACACACCGGCTCGCAGGCACCACAGTCCACACATTCATCCGGCTGGATGTAGAGACTGCGACCACCTTCGTAGATGCAATCGACCGGGCATTCCTCCACGCATGCCTTGTCCATCACATCCACGCAGGGTTCCGCGATGATGTAGGTCACCACACACTCCTTTGCTGCAAGCACTTCGGTCGGCCGCCGTCGCGCGGCGGGCCGAGATGTACGCGAGGGCTGGTCGCGCCGAGCACGCATGCAGCGGCAATCCGCAGCTCTGAAAGACCGCACACACGTGTTGTCCTAGAGTATCTGCCCACCGGGCGGCCCTCCCACACCCGCCCCTGCTCACCGACGGTCGTTGAGTCACAGATCACACCGGGGCCCGATTGCACCCAGGGTGAGGAGAACCCTCCCGCTCACGTCGATGCGCGGTCACCCTGGTCGCGTGAGCACTCCATCGAGGCGATGTCGCGGCCGTCACCGTATCCGGCGCACTCCCCTCGACCCTCGTTCACAGGAGAACTCATGACCTCGACCCTGCCCTCCCGTACCCAGCCATCTCGTACCCAGCCACCCCGCACGCTCCGCCCGGACCGTTCTGCCCGCCACACCGCTGCCCACCTACCGACCCGGCTGCGCCCGGCAGACCTGCTGCGGATCACCGACCAGGGCGTCGCCGACGTCCTCGACGGACGTTACGACCACCTGCTGCCCACCGCCTGGGACCCGGTAGAGCGGTGGTCGACCCGTCTGGAATCCGACGACGACCTCGACCTGTGGCTGATCAGCTGGACGCCGGACCGCTCGACCGACCTGCACGACCACGCCGGATCGCTGGGCGCACTGACCGTGTTGAGCGGCGCACTGCGCGAATACCGTTGGACCGGTGAAGATCTCGCGCTGCGCATCCTCTCGGCCGGCGATCAGGCGGCTTTCCCGCTGGGCTGGGTCCACGACGTTCAGCACCACGGGAGCATCCCGCCGGCGCGTGGTCTCACCGTCCCGACGGGCGATACCTCGGTGGCCACTCCGAGCGGCCCGACGCTCAGCGTCCACGCCTACTCCCCGCCATTGACCGCGATGTCGTTCTACGAGGTGACCGAAGGCGGCGCACTCCGCCGGACCCGGACCGAACTGACCGACGAACCGGAATAGAACGCCTATCGTGAACCCATGCCGATGACCATCGACGACATGCTGCTCGTCGCGCGGGAGTCCCTGCAACGACTGCCCGCCGAGGATCTCGACGCCGAACTCGCAGCCGGTGCCGTGCTCGTCGACATCCGCCCGGCCGCGCAACGTGCCGCCGAGGGTGAGGTTCCCGAGGCACTCGTCATCGAACGCAACGTCCTGGAATGGCGATGTGATCCGGCCAGCGACGCACGGATCCCAGAGGCCGTCGACCACGACGTGCGGTGGATCATCCTGTGCTCGGAGGGATACACCTCCAGCCTGGCGGCGGCATCGTTGCAGCAGTTGGGATTACACCGCGCCACCGATGTCATCGGGGGATATCGGGCCCTCGCGGCACATCACGATCCCCGGTGAATCGCCGACCCCGATGACCCCGACCGAATTCATCGCCTTCATTCGCTCCCACCCGCTCGGGGTCGTCGCGACCGTCTCGCCGGACGGAGCACCCGAGGCGGCGCTCGTCGGGATTGCCGTCACCGACTCCGCGGAGATCGTCTTCGACACCTCACTGTCATCCCGCAAGTTCGCCAATCTCGCGGCCGATTCCCGGGTCGCCCTCGTGGTCGGCACCACCGAGGAAATCACCGTGCAATGTGAGGGGCGGGCGGACATTCCGCACGGCGAGGCTGCGCAGCGATGCCGGGACGCGTACTTCGCGCAGTATCCGGACGGACGGCAGCGGGCGGCCGATCCCGACATCGTGCACGTGCGCGTCCGACCGCAATGGGTGCGCTGCGCCGACTATCGGCCGGACGGCGGCGGGGTCACCGAGAGACACTGGTGAGCGGCGCCCCGCTCACGGTCGGCAGCCAGACCGCTCACGCCACCGCCGACCACGTCCGGGGTGATGGAATCCGGTCGGCGGCCAGACCGCTGTGCGGATCGCTCAGGGCCGCGACGTGATCGTGCAATGCCGGGTCGATCCACGACGACGCGTCGAGGATGTACGGCGGCTGCGCGGTGAGACGTTCGGTCAGGGTGAATCCCGCGCCCGCGGTGAGGTCGGCGAGCACGTCGAGGTTGGGCCACGGGCGTTCGGGATTGACGTGATCGGGCGTCAGCGGTGACACCCCACCCCAGTCGTCGACGCCGGAGGCGATGAGTGCCTCGCACTCGGCCGCCGACACGAGGTTCGGCGGCGCCTGGATACGCATGTGCGGACCGAGCACGATCCGCGCGGTCGCGACCGCGGCGAGGAACTCGGTCATCTCCGCGTCCGGGGTACCACGCATCGCGGTGTCCGGCTTGGCCCGGAAGTTCTGCACGATCACTTCCTGGATGTGCCCGCCGGCCGCGGCGATCTCGGCCATCGCAAGCAACGATTGCGCTCTCTCGGTGAGACTTTCACCGATGCCGACGAGGATTCCGGTGGTGAACGGAATCCCGAGGGCACCCGCATCACGCAACACCTGCAGCCGTACCAGGGGATCCTTGTCGGGGCTGCCGTAATGAGGCATGCCCTTCTCGGTGAACAGTCGGCGCGAGGTGGTCTCGAGCATCATGCCCATCGACGGCGCGACCGGGCGAAGGGCGGTCATCTCCTCGGCGCTCATCACACCCGGATTCAGGTGCGGCAACAGTCCTGTGTGTGACAGGACCGCGATGGCGGCGGCGCGGACGTAATCCAGCGTGGAGGTGTAACCACGCTCGGACAGCCATTGCGCGGCCTGCGGCCACCGATCCTCCGGGCGGTCACCGAGAGTGAACAACGCTTCCTTGCAACCGAGTTCGGCACCCCTGCGCGCGATGTCGACAACCTCGTCGAGTTCGAGGTACATCCCTGCACCGGCGCGGGCGAGCTTCCCCGGGATCGTCACGAAGGTGCAGTAGTGGCATCGGTCGCGGCACAGTTTGGTCAGCGGGATGAACACCTTGCGCGAGTAGGTGACCTGCCCGGATCGTCCGACAGCCGAGAGGCCCTCATCGCGGAGATCGGCGGCGATCCGTTGCAGCGCATACAGATCGGCGCCGGACGCCGACAGCAGGGTGCTCACCACCTCGACGTCGGTGATCTCGGTGGTCGTCGCGGCATCGAGTGCCGCGGCCATGCTCATGGACGGCATGGGTGCTCACTCCCCTCGTTCACTGGTGGTGGCCGCTGTCGATCGGGTGACGAACGGCTCCGGCTCGAACGTGCCGTTGCGCTCTCGGAACGACAACGCCGTACCCGGCCAGAGCAGTGTCAGCCGACCACTCTCGGGATCGACATACCAACTGTCACAACCGGTCAACCACACCGTATCGGAACTCCGGTCGTCGATCTCCCGGGTGTACGCGGCCTCGGCGTCCGCGGTGACCTCCAGTGCGGCAACCCCCGCCTCGGCCATGTGATCGAGGGCGCCGACGACATAATCGAGTTGCGTCTCGATCATGTAGATCGCCGAATTGTGGCCGAGCGCCGCATTCGGGCCGTCGAGCACGAACATGTTCGGGAACCCGGCGACCACGGTCGAGGCATAGGAGATCATGCCGTGCCGCCAGTGGTCGGCGAGCAACTCGCCGTCCCGGCCGTGCACGCGCGTGGCGACCGGCGGTCGTGCCGCCTCGAAACCCGTTGCCATCACCAGGATGTCGAGTTCGTGACTGCGGCCGCTGGACGCGCGCGCCTTGGCTTCGACGACCGATTCGAGCGCCCCCGGCTCGAAGACGACGTTTTCACGCAACAGCGTCGGATAGAAATCGTCACTGAGAAGTATTCGCTTACAACCGATCTCGTAGTCCGGGGTGAGTTCGGCACGCAGCACCGGATCGGGGATCTGCGCGCGCAGGTGGGTCAATGCCCGCGCCCGGATCTCGTCGATGTCGGGACGGCGGCGCAGACGTTGCGCGAACGCGGCGTCGGCGTTGCGCAACAGTTCGTTTCGGTGTGCGGCCGCCCGCTGCGGATCGACGAGCTCGGCACGCTCGGCGGGATCGAGGCGACGATCCTCCCGCGGCACGATGTAGGGCGGGGTGCGGCTGAAGATGACGAGCTCGGCGGCGCGGTCGGCCACATGCGGCACGATCTGGATCGCCGACGCCCCGGTACCGACCACCCCGACCCGGGCGCCCGCCAGATCGAGGTCGGGCTCCCAGGCGGCCGTGTGGACCACGGTCCCCGGAAAGTCGTCGAGGCCTTCGATGTCGGGGATTCTCGGCTCCGACAACCGGCCCACGGCCAGCAGCAGGATCCGGGCGGTCAGCGACTGCGCACCGTCAACGCCCTCGGTGACCAGATGCCAGCGAGCTCCCTCGACATCCCATGTCGCACAAGTGAGTTCGCGGCCGAGTCGGATGTGGTCGGTGAGCCCTTCGTCGAATACGAGCCGGTCGAGATAGGCGCGGATCTCGGCGCCGGCGGGATAGACCGCCGACCAGTCGGCGGGGGGAC
>NZ_MVPX01000312.1:0-8873 GCF_002043085.1 Gordonia sp. i37
GGTCCAGGCGACCTGGATGTGGTCGAACCGACCCAGGGTGACCAGCCGCGTGACGGCGTGGATCGCCCGCGTCTCGCGGCGTGAAGCGCCCGCCACCGCGACCGACCGCAGATGAGGTGGGGTGTTGTCGGCAACCGTCGGCATCAGGATGAGCTCACTGAACCCGCCTGTACGCGACTGGATCCCGCACAGGGTCCGCAGATGGGCGAGGACGTGGCCCGGCGTTTCGACATGCCCGTACAACACCGTCGCCGTCGAAAACAGTCCCGCCTCGTGCGCTGCGGAGATGACCTCGATCCACCCGTCCCGGGTGTACTCGGTCCCGGGCGGTGCGAGGACCGCACGAACCTCGTCGTCGAGGATCTGCGCCGCGGTCCCCGGCACCGAACCGAGTCCGGCGCCGCGTGCGCGGCGCAGGAACTCCTCGACGTCGATGCCCAGCCGGGCGGCGGCGTCGCGGATCTCCGGTGGGCGGAACGCGTGCAGATGGACCGGCGCCGCGGCGGTGATCCGCTCGATCAGGCGCAGGTACCCCTCGGCCGGGGCATCGGCGGGCAGTGGCCCCTGCATGCAGATCTCGGTCGCCCCGAGCCCGTGGGCCTCGACGACCAGATCCTCCAGCGACGGGTCGATGGTCAGGCTCGCGGCCACCGCGGTGTCGAGATTGCGATTCACCACGTAGGTGAGGGCCTCGGGGTCGGTGACCGCACGGCGGGCCGCGTCGGCGTGCGCGCACAGCTCGTCGAGGAGATCGCCGTCGGCGCCGAGCAGCGCGATCCACTCGTCGTCGGAGAGGTCGGCCGGCGTTCCCACCGGGGCGGCGGACAACCGCTCCAGCGCCGCGGCGACCCGCTCGACGGGCGCCCGATGATCGGTCGCCCACGCGCGCAAAACCATGGACCCACTCTAACCGCAGGGTCCCCGGCGCCCGGGGTGGCTCGGGGCGCTCAGGCGTCCGGACGTGGCAGCCGGCCCGACCAGATGAGCGCCACCGGGATGCCGAGGCCGAACAGCACCAACATCAGCGTCGCGGGAACGGTGGTACCACCGAGGTAGAGCACCACGTCGCCACCCGGACCGGTGAACGCCGCGACCAGCAGAACCAGAACCCACGCGGCCAACGGAGCGAACCGCAGCGGTGAGTCGGTGGTGCGCGCGGCCA
Source organism: Gordonia sp. i37 (assembly GCF_002043085.1). Taxonomy (NCBI): domain Bacteria; kingdom Bacillati; phylum Actinomycetota; class Actinomycetes; order Mycobacteriales; family Gordoniaceae; genus Gordonia; species Gordonia sp. i37. Next base: position 1,163 of record NZ_MVPX01000312.1, read on the forward strand.
GCCACAGCAGTATCGCGTTCACCAGGCCGGCGACGATGGCGATGACCGGAACTGGCTGTCCCCAGAACCGCAGGTAACAGAACGCGACCGATCCCAGCCCGACCACGACACCGTCGACGATCAGCATCGCGAGGAGGAAGCGGTCGAGCACGCGGGTCACGGTCGCGCCTGTGCGGGACGGCGTTGCGGGGTGAACAGATCGTCGTTGCGGGCAGCGGGCCCTTCCGGTGCGGGGCTGCGCAAGATGAAGTGCTCGACGTCGAAGATCGGCTGAAGGATGTTGTTGGACAAGGCGTATTCGGTCCGCGACGGCGCCACCGTCACCTGCGTCGCGTGCGCGGCCAGGGCATCGACCTTGCGCTGATACACCCCGCCGACGTCGATGGCGGTGGTGATCCGATCGTCGGGGTAGCTGGGCAGTTCGGTGTCATGCGGCATCCGCCAGCCGTCGGGAACGCGGTCGGCCGCCGTGGCGAGACCGGCGCGCAGTGCGCTCGCCTCGGTGACCGACTCGTACACCAGGTACTCGGTTCCGGTCCGCCTCGACGCGATCGGTAGCGCGGCGACCGAGGCCTCGTGCACCGTCATGTGGTCGGGATGTCCGTAGGTACCCGCGGTGTCGTAGGTGACGACCACCTGCGGATCGAACTCGGCGATCTCGTCGGCCAGCGCCGCGACGACCGCGTCGAACGGGCCCTGCGCCAGTGCACGCGGATGCTCCGCCGACGGCGTCCCGGCCATCCCGGAGTCCCGCCAGCGTCCGGCGCCACCGAGGAATCGCGGGGTGAGCGGTGGCCGACCGGGCGGGGTGAGCGCCTCGAGGGCCCGGGTCAATTCGAGGATGCGGTAGCCGCCGAGCTGATCGGCACCGCCGTCGGCAACCAATTGCGCCCAGCGATCACCGATCACCTCGCCCTCTTCACCCAGGGTGAAGGTGACCACGCGCACGTCGACACCCTCGTCGAGATACCGGGCGATGGTGCCGCCGGTCATGATGGTCTCGTCGTCGGGGTGGGCGTGCAGCAGCAGCAGTCGGCGTCCTGCCGACTCGGACGGTTCGGTCATTTGATGTCCCAGGTGGCGGCGGTGCCGTAGATGGAGGTCTGGATCGGCCCGGACAGCGGCACACCGGTCACCGCCGGCGTCACCCCCACGAGCATGCTGTCCTGGTAGAGCGGCAGATAGATCGCCTGATCGGCCAGCAACGGTTCGGCCTCGGCGAGCATCGGCGTCGGGTCATCGGCCGAGAGCGCATCGCGGGCAAGGGAGATCAGCGCGGGATCGCACACCCCGGAGATGTTGCTGGCGTACACGGTGGTCGCCCCCGACGCGTCCTGGCTGGGTGCGACGCTGGTGGGCGTCGGGGGTGTCGACAGCGACGGCGCGGTCCCGGGCTTGGGCTGATCGCAGTCGACCTGCGAGGCCAGCGCCGCCGCCGGGGGCACACCGAGCCCCGTCCATCCGACGACGAGATCGACGCGTGAATCGGTCAACGCGACGCCGTAGAGGTCGCTGTTGGGCAGGGACACCACCCCGGCGCGCACACCGGCGGAACGCAGTTGATCGACGATGTTCGCCGCGGCCGACGTGGACCGGGGGTCACCGCTGATCGCCCCGACCCGGACCGTCAGGTCCTGGCCGTCCTTCTCGTACGGGATGACGCCGTCGGGCACCGGGGCGACGCTGGGCGCCGCCGCCGTCGGGGTACTGCTACTCGGTGCGGATGAGCTACTCGGGCTCGCCGAACTCGACGGGCCGGCCGAACCCGATGGGGTGGGCGTACCGGATGTCGGGGGCTCCGGAGCGGGTGGCGTGCGCTTGTATCCCGCGGCGGCGAGCAGATCGTCGATCGCCTGCGGAGCCGGGCGTGGACGGTTCACCGGGAAATACCCCGGGTCCGACGGTGCGTACACGGTGTTGGCGTACTGCTGCACCACCCATTCACCCGCACCGGCGAGCGTGGCGAGGTTGGTGTCGATCATCGACAGGATCGCGCGCCGCACCTCCACCCGATTCATCACCGGGGTACGCGCGTTGACGCTGACCGTGAGGGCCCGCGCGGTCGGGCCGCGCTGATCGGTCACCCCGGGTACCGCGGTGAGCTCGGCCGCGGTCGCCGGGCCCGCGCCGACGGTTGCCAGCGCCGAGCCACCCGAACGGATCGAATCGATCATCTGCGAGTCGGTACCGGCCCGGCGCAACACCACCTGATCGAGCTTCGACGGCGTCATCCAGTAGCGGTCGTTGCGGATCAACCGCACCTCGTCACGGGTGGGGTCGAGCGAAAAGATCTGAAAAGGACCGGCCGACACCGGTTTTCCCGAGTCCATGCCGGTCTGGAAACCGGCCGGGGTGCCACGCAGCACGTGGCTGGGCAGCAGGTTGGTGAACAGCTCGCGCCACCGCGGATAGGGCTGGGCGAAGCGGACCTCGACGACCTTGCTCCCCGCACTGGAGGTCACCGAGTCGATCAGCCGATAACCGGCCGGCGCCACCACATTCGGCTGTCGCGACATCTGCTGCCACAGGTAGTTGAAATCGTCTCCGGTGACCGGCAGACCGTCGGACCATTGCGCATTGGTGTGGATGCGGTAGGTGACCGTGAACGGCTCGGTCGAGGTGACCTCCGCCGAGGTCACCAGCGCGTCGTTGCGTTGCCACACAACACCGTCGGGCGTCTGCACCGGAAGGAACGCACTGGGCAGGGTCATCGCGGCGATGGCCGTGGTGACCGGATTCTGGTCAGCGCCCAGATGCGGATTGAAGCCCGTGCCGATCGAGTCAGTGGCGACGTAGATCGTCTTGCCGTCGGGATATTCGGTCGGCGTCTGCGGGGTCGCGGTGTCCCGCACGGGCGGCGGCGGGTTGGCGGTACACGCCGCCACCCCGAGCACCGCCGCGAGGACCGTAAGGACGAGCAGGAGTGATCGCCCGGCCGAATGCGTCACACGACGCCGCCTCGACCGCTCACATCCCACGTCCATCACGAATCCACTCACCCCCAGACCACGACCACGTTCACCCGACCGCGTACGGGACTCAGCCCGCCGCGGCATCCCGCGTCTTGGCGCGCGAACGCTCACGGGCTCGGGGGGTGGCATCGAGATGCACCTTACGCACCCGCACCACCTCGGGAGTCGCCTCGACACACTCGTCGGCGGCACAGAACTCCATCGCGCCCTCGAGCTCGAGATGCATCGGCTTGGCGAGGGTCTCCATCACATCGGCCGACGACTGCCGCATGTTGGTCAGCTTCTTCTCGCGGGTCACGTTGATGTCGAGGTCCTCGGCACGCGGGTTGATGCCCACGACATGGCCCTCGTAGGTGTCGTCGCCGGGATTGACGAAGAACGTGCCGCGGTCGGCGAGCTGGATCATCGCGAACGGCGTGACGGTACCCGCACGGTCACTGACCAGCGACCCGGTGTGCCGGGCGCGGATCTCGCCGGCCCACGCGGCGTACCCGTCGAAGACGGCATTGGCGATACCGGTACCACGGGTCTCGGTGAGGAAGTCGGTGCGGAAGCCGATCAGGCCGCGGGAGGGCACGGTGAACTCCATGCGCACCCAGCCCGAGCCGTGGTTGTTCATCTGGTCCATCCGCCCCTTGCGGGCGGCGAGCAGCTGGGTCACCGCGCCGAGGTACTCCTCGGGCACGTCGATGGTGAGGTGCTCGAACGGCTCGTGCACCTTGCCGTCGACCCGGCGGGTCACCACCTGCGGCTTGCCGACGGTCAACTCGAAGCCCTCACGACGCATCTGTTCGACCAGGATGGCCAGCGCGAGCTCACCACGACCCTGCACCTCCCAGGCGTCGGGCCGGTTGATGTCGACGACGCGCAGCGAGACGTTGCCGATGAGCTCGGTGTCGAGTCGATCCTTGACCATGCGCGCGGTCAGCTTGTGGCCCTTGACCCGGCCGGCCAGCGGCGAGGTGTTGGTGCCGATGATGACCGAGATCGCCGGCTCGTCGACCGTGATGCGCGGCAACGGGACCGGATTCTCGGCGTCGGCGAGGGTGTCGCCGATCATGATCTCCGGGATGCCCGCGATCGCGACGATGTCACCGGCCACAGCGGATTCGGCCGGACTGCGCTCGACACCGACGGTGGCCAGCAGTTCGGTGATCTTGGCGCGTTCGATGACGGGCTCGAGCGTCCCGTCCTCCTTGGTGACCGCACGGCACCAGGCGACGGTCTGCCCCTTCTTCAGGGTGCCGTTGTGGATACGCACCAGCCCGAGACGACCGAGGAACGGCGAAGCGTCGAGGTTGGTCACGTGGGCCTGTAGCGGCGCCTCGGGATCGCCCTTGGGGGCGGGCACGTGCTCGAGCAGGACGTCGAAGAACGGGTCGAGGTTCTCCCCGTCGGGCACCTCACCGTTGGCGGGCTGCTCGGTTGAGGCGATACCGGCGCGACCCGAGGCGTAGAGGACGGGCAGGTCGAGCACCTGTTCGGCCGCCGACGCGGCCTCCTCGTCGAGGTCGGAGGCCAGATCCAGCAACAGATCATGCGTTTCTTCGACGACCTCGGCGATACGGGCATCGGGACGGTCGGTCTTGTTGACCACGAGGATCACCGGCAACGACGCGCTGAGCGCCTTGCGCAGCACGAACCGCGTCTGCGGCAGCGGGCCCTCGGAGGCGTCGACCAGCAGCACGACCCCGTCGACCATCGACAGACCACGCTCGACCTCACCGCCGAAATCGGCGTGACCCGGGGTGTCGATGACGTTGATGACGACCTCGGTGCCGTCGGGCTGACGACGGTGGACCGCGGTGTTCTTGGCGAGGATGGTGATGCCCTTCTCGCGCTCCAGGTCACCGGAATCCATCACGCGGTCGACGAGCTCGGCGCGCTCGCCGAACACCCCGGACTGTCGGAGCATCGCATCGACCAACGTGGTCTTGCCGTGGTCGACGTGCGCGACGATCGCGACGTTGCGGAAGTTGGGAGCAGGGCTCACTGAGATCTCTTTCGTGTACGGGGGCGGTCACTCGGCGCACGCGGAACCGGCGCCGGCAGACTGACGACGGCTAACAGCGTATCGGGTCCGCGGGAGAGACCGCGATCACAGCGGAGTGTCAGTGGGTGAACAGCCGGTGCTAGCGTCACCGCATGGGCACGAAAAACCCGGCAAAGGTCGCCGACCTCAAGCCCAAGAAGAAGTGTTGTCGCTCCAAGACCCGCTGCGTACGCTGCCCGGTCGTCATCGCGCGAATGCGCAAACTCGACATCGACTCGATGAGCAAGAAGGACCTCGGCAAGGCCCTCAAGAAGGCACGGGCCGCCTGACCGATCCCTCGCCGACAGCGCCCGTCCCAACGCCGACAGCGCCCGTCCCAACGCCGACAGCGCTGTGACCACGCGGAGCGACTACGCGATGGCGTCGACCGCACCGATCACCAACGCCTCGACGTCGATCTCGACCACCGCTGCCATCGGTTCAAGCGCACGATTGGCCACCAGCACGGCCAGCCCGTGAATGGACATCCAGAAACGGACGGTGGCGGTCCACGAATGATGATCACCGACGAATTCCGCAACGACTGAGTGCAATTCGGCGATCATGGGTACCGATAGCGATCGCAGGTCGCCACCGGCCCCGTCGAGAATGTCGTGGCGGAACATCAGCTCGAACATCGCGCGCCGGCGTCGGGCAAAGCCGACGTACGCGTTCGCCGCGGAGACGAGTCGATCCCGCGGAGGCGTTGAGCGGTCTCGCAGTACCGGCGCGATCTCCGTACCAAGGTCGTCGAGTCCGCTACGAGCGACGGCGGCCAGGAGTTGCGCATGCGTCGGGAAGTACCGTCGTGGGGCACCGTGAGACACACCCGCGCTCCTCGCGATCGCCCGCACCCCCAGTGCCGCGAGCCCGTCACTCTCGAGCAACTCCACTCCCGCCGCCACCAGACGAGAACGTGTCGTGTCAGAGGGTTTCTCTTCTTCGGCAGCAACCATGTAGACATTGTCTACCATGGGTGCGTAGACAGTGTCTACGTCTATTCAACGGCCCTTTCATCGACGAGCACAGGGGAAATGCGCATGTGGTACCGGCTGTTCAAGTACGTCCTGATCGGGCCGGCATTGTTGGTGACCTGTCGCCCTCGGATCGTCGGCCGCGATCTCCTACCCTCGACTGGTCCGGTCATCGTCGCGGCCACTCATAGCGCTTTCATCGACTCGCTCCTTCTGTGTCTGGTCCTCCCCCGCCGGTTGACCTTCGTCGCGAAAAGCGAGTACTTCGACCGACCGGGCTTGCGCGGGCGGATGCAGCGATGGTTCTTTCTCGCGGCCGGTCAGACTCCCATCGATCGATCCGGTGGCGACCGTGCCGCCACCACATTGGCCACGGCGACCAGCCTGGTGTCGAGAGGTGGCGCGTGGGCCATCCATCCCGAAGGGACTCGTAGTTGCGACGGCCGCGTGCACCGCGGCCATACCGGCGTGATGCGGGTTGCCCGGGCAACCGGCGCGCCGGTGGTCCCTATTGCCTTGCGCGGCACCGAGCGGGTAAATCCCCCGGGTCGTCTGATGTGGCGCCCGCATCGGGTCGACATCGTCATCGGATTCCCAGTTCCCGTCGACCAGGCAATGGCAGACGACGACCTAAGGAGCGCCACCGACCGCCTGATGATCGAACTCGCGGCAATGGCGGGGCGACCCTACGAGAATTCCTACGCCGAACGCCGTCCGCAGGCACCGACGGCAACACCGTGAGCGCTATCGCCGACGTGGAGAGCGCCGTCGGTGAGGTGGAGAGCGCTGTCGGTGAGGTGGAGGGCGCTGTCGGCGCGGATCAGGCGCGGCGTAGCCGCGCCACCAGTTCCGGAACCCACACGGTGTCGGCGGGGACCAGGCGGCCCTCGTCACACAGCGTCGACAGTTCCTCCGCATCGACCCACCGCACCGCCTGATGTTCACGCGCAGTGGGTTCGCCGGCGATCACGCGCGCCCAGCGGGCGATCAACACCAGCTCGTCGGAGAGCACCACCTGATCGCGTAGCTCGAACTCGACGCCGACGGCGATACCCAGCTCCTCCGCGAGCTCACGACGCAAGGCTTCCTCGTCGGTTTCCCCCACCTCGGCCTTTCCGCCGGGCAGTTCCCAGAGACCGGCCAATTCGACCGGCCGCGCCCGTCGCGCCAGCAATATCCGCGTGCCCGAGGAGTCGAGGATGGCGCCGGCCAGCACGTGCCGACGTCTCATCGTCCGATCACCGCGACCCGGTCGGGAATCAACCGCACCAGGACCCGGTCGCCGACCGCGATCGCACCGGCGCCGATCGCGTCGATCTCACCGTGATCGGTGGCCACCCGTACGCGAGGACCTCCGGGGAGGTCGGCGACAACCATCGCCGTGCCGACTGCACCCGATGTCGTGTCGCTCTCCTCTGTGTCACGATCTTCGGCCGGCTCGGCAAGCACCGACTCGGCCCGCAGACCCAACCTCGCGCCCGTTTTCGGCAGATCGACGGCAAGTGCTCCGAAGACGGTGTCGGCCAGACCTTCTCGCTTCTTGCGGCCATCAATGATCGTGGTACACCCGAGGAATCGCGCCGTCCACTCGTCCGCCGGCGCCGACCACAGACCGGCCGGTCGCGCTGTCTGGACGATCTCGCCATCGCGCATCACCGCGACGGAGTCGGCCATCAATGCCGCCTCCGTGTGGTCATGGGTGACGACGATCGTCGGAGTGCCTGCGGCACGGA
>NZ_MVPX01000313.1:0-26040 GCF_002043085.1 Gordonia sp. i37
GGGGAGCCAGCGCGCGCGCCAGCCCCACCCGCTGCGCCTGACCACCCGAGAGCGACTCGACGCGGCGTTTCTCGACGCCTGGGAGTCGTACGAGTTCGAGCATCTGGCCGACCCGAGCGGCGATGTCGGCTCTCGACCACCCCCGAACGCGCAGTCCGTAGCCGATGTTCGCGGCCACCGTGCGTCCCGGAAAAAGCTGACCGTCTTGGAAGACGACCCCGAAATCCCGCCGATGGGTGGCGATCTCGGCGAGATCGCTCCCGTCGAAACGGATCGTCCCGGCGGTCGGTCGCTCCAGTCCGGCGACCGCGCGGATCAACGTCGACTTGCCGCATCCGGAAGGCCCAAGTAGCGCGGTGACGAGTGAATCCTGGCCGCCCACAGACCAATCGAGCCCGTTGACGACCGCTTCGGCCCCATACGCGACGCTCAGTTTCTCGATCTGCAGCATCAGATCAGTGTCCCCGAGCGAGGTCGGAAGATCTCCACCGCGAGCACCGCGACAGTGGTGACGACCACCAACACCATCGATGCAGCCATCGCCGTGGCGAGTTCGGTGGCACCCGGGCGGTTGAGGGCCGATCCGATCAGGACCGGCAGGGTGGTGGTGTCGGCGCGCGCGAGAAAGCTCGTCGCACCGAACTCCCCGAGTGCCATGACGAAAGCGAAACCACCTGCGGCACCGAGCGATCGGCCGATCAGCGGCAGATCGACGGTGCGGAACACCCGCCACGGCCCGGCACCGAGGACCGCCGCGGCCTGGCGCAATCGCTCGGGTACCGATTCCAGCGCCGGGATCACGATGCGGATGACGACGGGGATCGCGATCAGCGCCTGTACGCACGGGATCACCAACGGTGAGGCGGCGATCTCGGCCGGCAGGGCGGCCAACACGATCAGGTACCCGAATCCCAGTGTGACCGCACTGATCCCCAGGGGAATCATGGCGATCGCGTTCCCCACCAGGCCGGCAACACCACGTGACCGATGCAGGGTGATCGCCGCGAGGCCACCGACCACCAACGCGATGACCATGGCCAGGATCGCGCTGAGTAGCGAATACCGCAACGTGTCCAGCGGCGTCACGCCGTTCACCGGTTCGGACAGTGCCCGATAACCGGCGAGTGTCCACGATCCGCCGACGGTCGGACGCACCGACCGGATCGCCAGCACCGCAATCGGTCCCACCAGAACCAGCACCGTCCACGCCCATGCCAGGACCACCGGTATCCATCCGATGCCGGCGATCGCCGACGGCCGACGCCGCGCGCCTGCGCCGCCGGACGCGCCACCCGGGGCGACGATCCGGGTACACAGCAACACGGCGACCACCACGACGATCTGCAGCAGCGACAGCATCACCGCCTCCGGCAGCCGGAAGTAGCCGATCGCCTGTGTGTAGATCTCGGTCTCCAGAGTCCGCAGGGCACCTCCGCCGAGGATGATGATCACCCCGAAACTGGTGGAGCAGAACAAGAACACGAGGGCGGCGGCACCACCGGCAGCGGGGGCCAGCCGCGGTGCGACCACCGACCACCAGGCCCGGGTCCGGGTCGCACCGAGCACACGGGCCGCCTCCTCGGTGCGGGTGTCCAGCGAGCGCCAGGCCGCTCCCACCACCCGCACCATGACGGCGACGTTGAGAAAAGCGTGGGCGGCGAGCACCGCGGGCCACCCGCTGCCCATCCCGAGGCCGGCGAGCGGACCGTTCAGCAGAGCCCGGAAGGCCACCCCGACCACGACCGTCGGCAGGACGAAGGGCACGGTGACGATCACCGTGAGGACCACCGATCCCGATCCCGGCAGCCGGGCGTAGAGCCACACGATCGGCGCGGCAACGACGGCTGCGACCACGGTCGACGCACCGGCCTGGCCGAGGGTGACCCAGAGCAGGTGCAACGCATGGGTGCGTTCGAGCAATGCGACCGGCGAATCACCGGCGGTCCCGACATCGATCGCCCGACGCACCAGGGCCGCCACCGGCCACAGGAAGAACACCCCGAGGAACACCATCGGGATCGCCTGCAGAGCCGGCGTGGCGATGCGTCCCGGCACGATCGCACGCCGACGTCGTATCTGCCGACCGTCACGCGGTGGCCCCGGCGGGGACGGTTCCCCGCGGGTCGTCTCGGTGGACGGATCGATCAACGACCGACCGCGGCGCGCCACTGCTCGAGCCACGACTCGCGGTTCTCGGCAACGTATTTCGGCGGCATGCTGACCGTCCACTGCGGCAACGGCGCACGCTGGGCCCAGCCGTCGGGCAACGGTGTGTTCTTCTGCACCGGATAGACATACATCGACGACGGGAGCGCCTTCTGCACGGCGGGGCTCAGCATGAAGTCGACGGCCTTGCGCGCACCGGTGACGTTCTTGGTGCCCTTGAGGATTCCGACGTACTCGACCTGACGGAAGCACCCGTCGAGAAGCGCGCTGGTGCCCGGTGTCGCCGCGGGCGACGACGCGTAGGACAACACGATCGGCTTGGGCCCCTTGCCCTCTCCGGCACTGAACTGCTGGTTGTAGGCGATCTCCCATCCGGAATCGATGGCGGCTCCACCCTTGGTCACGTCCTGCCAGTACGACTTCCAGTCGTTGCCGAACATCCCGATCGTGCTGAGCAGGAAGGCCATTCCGGGTGAGGAGGTACTCGGGTCGATGAGCGCGGCCTGCGCGGCGTAGGTGGGGTTGCGCAGATCGCGCACGCTGGTCGGCGGCTGCTGGTGGTGACTCGCGTACCACTTGTCGTCGATGTTGAGGCAGACGTCGCCACGGTCGACGGCGGTCAGTTCATTGTTCGAATCCGGCACCGCGAACTGGACGGCGCCGTCGGCGGCGGCGGGAGGGTTGTAGGACTCGAGTGCCCCGGCATCGATCGGACGGGACGCGAAGGTGTTGTCGATGCCATACACGACGTCGGCCTTGGGTGATCCGGGGGTCAGCGACACCGTCGACGCAAGGGTGCCGGCATCGCCGGACTTCACGATCTTCAGGTTCAGCCCGGTGTCGGTGCGGAAACTGTCGAGCACCGACTGCGGCAGGCTGAACGAATCGTGGGTGAGCATCACGACATCCGCCGACGACGAGGCATCGTCACCGCATGCGGTCACCAGGGTGGCGCCTGCGGCGAGGACGACGGCAGCGATCCCCACGCGCCGCAGCGACGACGCGCCGGCTCGGACGGATCTGCGCACGGACTCGCTGAAGTGACTCACGGGCTCCCCTGGACGGTGACGCGGCAATCGGGTGGACGGGCTCGGCGGGGGCACCCACCGGTCACCGGTTCTGCCGATGTCCGACGCGCGGCCGCATTGCACGCCCGCGTTGATCTAACCAGGTGACCCGCGTTGATCTAACCAGGTGATCAGTGTCCACACGAGCCCAGCCCGCGTGACACCAACAGTAACAATTGCATCAATTGCCTCACTTGTCCCAACCGTTCGGAGTTAGGCTGCCTGGACACCGCCCCACCCGAGGGGCTTAGAATGACCGGCGACGTCCGCGGTGTGCTCACTGAGCGCCGGGTCCGATTACTCGGCACGCCGCAGTGCTCGAGGGTGTCGGGGGGACGTCGGAGCCAGAGAACGCCAGCGTGGGCCGTGAATGATCTCGGCGCACACCGACTTTGATAGGACCTCGCCTCGTGCGCCTGCAAGCACCGATGAGCCGATCCCGACGCCTGATCGCCGCCACCGCGGTGGCCATCGCCACGTCGCTCGCCATCCCCGCCGTCGCCATGGCGGCACCCACCAGCCCGGCGCCGACATCGCAGACACCGAACGAGCAGACACCGAACGAGCAGACACCGACCCCGGATCAGCGCACGCTCGACTCCCTCGGAGCCTTCGCACCGGCGATCATCGGTGCGGTCACCACGCCGGGTCCGGACGGCAAGGTCAACGCCGACCTGCTGCGGCAAGCACAAACTCTCGCCGACAATCCCGCGCTGCCCCCACAGATCAAGGACATCTGGAAGCAGATCACCGATTTCCTCGGTGAGCCGGGGCGTCAGCAACTCGCCGCCCAGCGGGCCGCCGAGACCCGCGTGGCCAAGCCCGGTGACCCGGTGATCCCGCAGGGCCCGAACGCTCCGCGTATCCAGGAGTTCCTGTATCCGACACTGGGCTTCGGCTGCATGCCGGGCAACGGTAACTCCCTGGGTCGGGCTCTGGTGACCGCGGGTCCGCAGGCCGCGCCCGCGCCCGGACCCAAGAGGGGCGAGGCCGGTTACGTCTACACCAGCCTCGGCACCGGTCCGGCCGTCAACAGCCCGGTCCGCAAGCTCTGGGTGAGTTGGCTCAACATCGACAACGGCCGCACCGGCCAGCTGCAGCTCAAGCGCAACGAGAAGATCAATGTCGCGGCGGGACCGGGCACGTTCACCGGGATCGCGGCCACCGGCAAGGGCCGGATCATCTCCACCATCTACGGCGACGTCACCACCAAGACCAAGGGCCGGGTCCTCTCGTGCACGATCGCACCGACGATCGGCATCGCGATCATCTGAGCGCTCTGCTGCCACGCCAACGCCCCGGCCTCTCGGCCGGGGCGTTGGCGTTCTGACGGGCATATCCCCACGGTCGCGGGCGCATCACAACTCGGACTCGCGACTTGTCGATCCGGCAACCCTCATGCTTTCTTTTAACTTGAGCACCATCTGTCACATTCGCCCCACTGGTTGCGGGCGAGTTGCCGCCTGAGGAGAGCCATGTCCATTGCGCCACGTTCGACGTCATCGTCGTCGCAGTCTCCGCACCCGACGCCGTCGGCGCGACATCCGCACCGGCGATGGGGTCTCGGCGTGAGCGGTATCGCCCTGGCGACCGCGATCACCCTGGGCGGCGGTGCTGGACTGGCACACGCCGCACCGGCACCCGCACCGCATGCCCCGACCACCCACGCCCCCACCACGCGCGAAACGGCCACCACCTCACCCACCGACCAGATCGGTGACCTGATCAACCAGATCGAACTCGGCGCGGTCCCGCTCGACAGCGAACTCGCCGACGCCGTCCGCAAATTGAAGGCTGCCGGCGTGGATCAGATGGCGCTCAAGGCCGCCGAGGCCGTCAAGAGCAGCCTCGGCCAGATCTCCCCCGACCAGATCACCGGCCTGCTGGGGCAACTGCCGCTCGGCGGACTCTCCTCGGGAACCTCCCAGGTCTCCGCGCGCCGTGACGTCGATACGGTCGCCGACCCGCTGGCCGTGCTGCGCGCCGCCGGTATCCAGACCTTCACCCCGTCGATCGCACCGTTCTGCGCTGCGCCGACTGCCGACAACCCGCTCGGACTGGTCACCGCCGGAGCCGGCGCGGTCGCCGGGCCGTGGCCGATGAAGTCCGAGCCGACGACCCCGATCAACCAGATCCTGCAGATGATCCCGGGTGTCAAGGTCCCACCGCTGGCACCGATCAACCTGGTCCGCGACGGTCAGACCGGATACGCATTCGTGCCGGCCTCTCCGGTCACCGACGGCAAGATCCAGGTCGCCTGGTTCAACACCAGCACCCTGCAGGGCGGTTTCGCCGATCTGCAGTCACTGACCGACAACCCGCAGGCGGCACTGCTGACCAAGATGCTCCCGGCCCTCGGCGCCATTCGACTGGCGCCGGTGGACACCGGCAAGGGCACCATCCTGTCCGCGGTCTACGGCACGGCTCGCAACGGATCGCAGTCCTGCTTCTTCCTGCCCGCCGTCGGCATCGTCGACGCGACCTCATGATCACCCTGCGGCGCCGGCCCCGCTGGGTCGCCAGACGCACCCGACTCGGTACCGCCCTCGCGACCACCGCGGTGGTGCTGTCCGCGGGCATCACCAGCTCGGTGATCGGCCTGGCGCATGCCGCGCCGGGCTCCGACCCCACCACCGAGGCCACCTCGACCACCCCGTCGGCGGGTCCCTCCGCCGATGCCACCACCTCGACGGGCATGCCGTCGGCGAGCGCGGGACAGCAGGCCGGAACCGTCTACGCCAACCGACAGATCCCCGGGTCGAACCTGTTCGCCGGGGCGCGTCAGGGCAATCAGTTCACCTACTGGAGCGTCGGCGCCGACGGTGCCGCGCACCTGAGCACCGGATCGCTCTACCTGCCACCGCAGGCAGCCCCGGCCGGCGGTTACCCAATCGTGGTGTGGGCGCATGGCTCTCGCGGTCTCGCCGACACCTGCGCCCCGTCCGTTCACCCGACCGACACCGACCTCGACGCGTTGCGCACCTGGTTGCGCCGTGGCTATGCCGTGGTCGGCACCGACTACGCCGGCCTCGGAACCACGGGCACGCCACAGTATTACGACGTCGACGCGACGGCCCGGAACATCGTCGACGCGGTCCGCGCCGGCCGGGACATCTCCGATCAGCTCTCCGCCCGGTGGGCCGTCGTCGGTGAAGGGCAGGGCGCGTCGGCGGCGATCGCCCTGGCTCGTTCGGCGCCGAAACTGCAGGGCCCGAAGCTCGATTACCGTGGCAGCGCGGCAACGTCGATTCCCGCCGACTTCGCTTCTCTGCTCAGCAATCTCGGTCCCACGACGACTCTGACCGCACCGCCGGGATGGGTGTCCGACGCGCTGTACACCCTTGCCGCGATCCGCACCGCACACCCCGAGGTCGGTCTCGACGGCTACCTCAGCGACGCCGGACGTGCGTGGATGACCAAGGCGCAGAACCAATGTGTCGGCGATCTGACGCGCGAGGTGGCCGGGCTCTCGCTCGGGTCGCTGTTCAGCAGGCCGCTGGCCCAGAACTCGACGCTGACCACCATCCTGTCGTCGGCGTCGACGCTGCCGTCGAGCGGGTTCACCCGACCGGTGCTGATGACACAGACCCTGCAGGACCCGAATGTGGTTGTGCCGCTGACCCTGAAGTACATCAACGATGCCCGCACCGCGGACCGGCGCGTCTCCGGTCGCACCTACCTGACCCTCGACGAACGCCAGGCAACCTCGATGTCGGACAACGACACCCGTGACTTCGTCGCCGGCCTGATGCGGTGAGGCGCCTACCCTACGCACTGGCCGCGGGTGTCGCCGCCGTCACCGGCGCCTACGGGTCCCGACGGGCCGCCGCACTCACCAAACCGGTACCACTGGCGTTGCTGGCAGCCGAGGTCGGTCGTGGTTGGCGCACACGGACACCGGTCGACAACGCGCTACTCGGCGCTGCGGTCGTGTGCTCGGCGGCCGGTGATCGCGCAATGCTTGCCGAGGAGTTCGCGCCGACGACCCCGGAGGATCAGCGCACTCGTCTGCCCCGCGCTCATCCGTTGAGCACCAAGGATTCCCGGCTGGCGCTGGGGGCTGCACTGTTCGCCGGAGCGCAGCTGTCGTACTGCGCGCTGCTGTGGCGCCGTGGAGCGCGCCCACGGGTGCGCGAGGTCGCCCCGCGGATGCTCGCACTCGCCGAGTCGGCGGCGGTCATCGGCTACCACCGACCCCGACTGCTGTCGGTCCTCGGGCCCTACGGCAACACGCTGGCGAGCATGTCGGCGCTCGCCGCTTCCGCACCCACCGGGCAACCCGCCCTGCGCATCGGCGGATTGTTGTTCCTCGCTTCGGATCTGAGCATCCTCAATCGCCGTCATCTGATGAGCGACCCGGCGCGGCGACGAGCCGTCGAGGTGTGGGTGCTCGCCTCGTACTTCGCCGCGCAGGCATTGCTCGTCGGGACGCTCGCCGAATAGCCGCAGGAGCTACTTGGCGCGTGCGGACTTGGCCGCGTATTTGCTTTGCAGTGCCGACAATTCGGAGTCGGCCATCGCATCCATGTCCTCGAGTTCCATACCCTTGGTCTCGCGCACCTTGAATCGGACGAAGAAGTACGACGCCGCCGCGCAGAAGGCGAAGAACCCATAGATCCACCCCAATCCGACGACCTTGCTCATCTGCGGGAACAGCATCGAGATGATGAAGTTGGCGACCCAGTTGAACGCGGTGCACACACCGAGGGCGACACCACGGATGCGGTTGGGGAACATCTCGCCGAGCATCACCCACATCACCGGACCCCACGTCGCGGCGAAGGCGACGACGAACAGATTGGCACCGACGAGGGCCAGCGGCCCCCACGGATCGGCCAGTGACGTCTTGGGTTCACCGTCGACGACGGTGGTGACCGCCTGAGTGAAGGCGACACACGCCATGACCAGTCCGATGAACATGCCGACCGAACCCCACAGCAGCAGCACCCGACGACCGATCCGGTCGACGAACAGGATCGCCACGAACGTCATACCGACGTTGATCGCCGAGGTGATGACCGAGGTGGTGAACGCGTCGTCGGTGGAGAAGCCCACCGACTGCCACAGCGTCGTCGAGTAGTAGAAGATCGCGTTGATACCCACGAACTGTTGGAAGATCGCGAGCCAGATACCCACCCACACCAGGGGATGCAGTCCGAACGAGGGTCCACGGATGTCGGCGAGCGAACTGTTGCGTTCGCGCTTGACCGTCAACCGGATCTCCTTCACCCGCTCGAGCGGGTTGGGTTCACCGGTGACCTCCTGCAGGATGCGCGCCGCCTCCTCGTCACGGTTGCGTCCGACGAGATAACGCGGGGATTCCGGGATCGACAGCGCCAGGAGGCCGTAGATGACCGCCGGGATGACGCCGACGAGGAACATCCACCGCCATGCGTCCAGTCCCCACCAGAGGTCCTTCTCGGGTCCGCCGGCCTGATTCTGTAGCAACGTGTCCGAGAGCAGCGCGGCGAAGATGCCGAGGGTGATCGCCAGCTGCTGCATCGACGCGAGGGCGCCGCGGTAGCGTGCGGGCGCGATCTCGGAGATGTACGCGGGAGCAATGACCGACGCGATACCGATGCCGAGGCCGCCCAGGATGCGCCACAGCAACAGATCCCACAACGTCTGGGTGTAAGCGGTACCGATGGCCGAGATGATGAACAACGCCGAACCGAGCAGCATCACCCGTTTGCGGCCCCAGGAGTCGGCGAGCCGACCGGCGAACCATGCACCGACCGCGCACCCGAGAAGCGCGACGGCCACTGCGAATCCGTTGACGAGGAAGCTCAGCTCGAAGGTGTCCTGGATGGAGTTGACGGCGCCGTTGATGACCGAACTGTCGAACCCGAACAGGAAGCCGCCGACCGCGGCGGCGATGGAGACGCCGATGACCTTGGCCGTGTGTTGTTCGGCGATCTCGGCGTTGTGCGCTTCTGACATGATCCGAACCCCTTCGTCCGGGCCCGATATCGGAAGGGATCGGGCTACCGCGGATTACGCTACCCCGCGAATTCGCCCGGCCCCCATGGTTTCGCCCACCCGCATGTCGCCCATGACCGAAGTGTTATCGGCCTCGGGCGCACGAGAAAGGGGTGGACCGCGCGATCTCCGAGCTGTGCCTAGGCGGTTGCCTGGCCCCGACAGCTGGAGTACTGCGAGTTGACCATCGGCACGAACGCCAGCGCACCGATCTTCTGGTTGATCGTGAAGCTCACGGGGCCGCTACCGGGGTGCAACACCACTTCCCAGCCCACCACCTGGGTTCGGGTCGGGACCCGCACCGTGCCGGTGCGTCCGGTCCGCAGATTGCGCCACGCGACCGTCACCTCGACGGTGAATTCGAGTACGCCGGGCTTGGCTCGCGAGGACCCGACGAGCGAGATCGCCGGCCCGGGCAATCCGTCGGAGGGGAAAGCGATCTGGTTGTAGACGTCCACCCACACCGGAATGCGGGGCGCGGGCCACGGATTGGCGCTGTCGCAGCGCAGCGTGGTCACGTAATTGGGTTGCGGGTCGGGCAACGCCGACGCCGTACCCGAGGCCTGGGCGGTCAGCCCGAGCACCACCGCCGCCACCGAGACGACCGCGATCACCGCCGTCCGGAAGCGCCGACCGCATCGGCCACGCAACCCAGACGTCGACGGTCTTGTCGTTGTAATCGGCGTTGTTGTAACCGGCGTTGTTGTAATCGGCGGCGTCTCCCCCGAGCGCCGAGAATCCACGGACCCACGCAGCATGGGGCTCAGTGTAGGGGCACTACCCTGGTGCCATGGCGAAACTGCAGATTGCCCAGGATCCCACCGCCGACGAATTGTTGTCGACCGATCCGTTCGCGCTGCTCACCGGGATGCTCCTGGATCAGCAGTTCCCGATGGAGCGCGCTTTCGCCGGGCCGGCGAAGATCAAGGACCGCTTCGGCTCGCTCGATCCCGAGGCGATCGCCGCCGCCGACCCCACCGAATTCGCCGACCTCTGCGCCACCCCGCCGGCGATTCACCGCTACGGTCGCTCGATGGCCGGGCGGGTTCAGGAGCTCGCCCGAACCGTGGTGGCGGAGTACGACGGTGAGACCGAACGGATCTGGACCGAGGCCACCACCGGCGCCGAGCTGTTCGCGCGGCTGCGCAAGCTCCCCGGCTTCGGTGAGCAGAAGGCCAAGATCTTCACCGCGTTGCTGGCCAAACAACTCGACGTGAGGCCGGCCGGGTGGACGAAGGTGGTCGGCGACTACGGCAAGAAGGGTTTCCGTTCGGTCGCCGATGTGACCGATGCGGATTCGCTGCTGCGGGTGCGCGAGTTCAAGAAGGCCGCCAAGGCGGCGGCCAAGGCCGAGTCCGCACAGCGCTGACGCGCGCTATCGTTCCCCCATGAACTCCCCCGACACCGGCGACGCCGGCGCGAGTGGGTCGGTGCCTCGCCGACAGTCTCCTGGTCCGATCGACGTCCGGTCCCTGATCGAGTTCCCCTTCCAGTTGGGTTTCGCGGTCACCGGTGTCACGCTCACCGCCGCGGAATCGGCGGTCAACATCGCCCGCATCACCGCCGACAGCGTGCAGCACGAGCTCAATCACGCTCTGGGGATCTCCGGTGACGAGCTCAGCGGAGCCCGGGCGCCGCTGGCGTTACTCGGTCAACTGGCCGATCTCCTCGGTCCCGATCGTCCTTTCGGCCGGATCGTCGCCGCGGGCGGACCACTCGAACGCCTTCTCAATCCCGGTGGCGTCATCGACCGCCTGACCGCCAAGGACGGATTGCTCGAAAAACTCACGGCGCCCGGCGGAATCCTCGATCAGATGTCGGAGGACGGCGGCATCCTGACGCGGTTGACCGCCAAGGACGGTCCGCTGGACCGCCTCACCCGCACCGGCGGGGTGATCGACCAGTTCACCGAGAACGAGGGCATTCTCGAACGCCTGACGTCGGAGGGCGGCATCATCGACAAGTTGACCGCACCCGACGGCGTCCTGGAAAAGGTCACCGCCGACGGCGGAATCCTCGATCGCCTCGCCGAGGACGGCGGTCTGCTCGACCAGCTCGTCGGCGAGAACGGCGCGGTCGAGCGTGCCATCGCGCCGGACGGCCCGCTCGACCGCATCACCGAACTCACCGAGGTGATCGGTCAGCTCGCACCCAATCTGCTCGCCATGCAGGACACGGTGCACGAGTTGGCCGAGACCGTCGATCTGCTCAATCAGACGGTGGCCCCGCTCGGCGGGCTCGCCGAGCGCCTGCCGAAGCGCCTGACGCGAGGCCATCGGGGCGGCAACGATTCTCCGACGTCGACGCGCGGGTCGGAGCCGGACGACGGCCCTCCCCAGATCACGTCCTGACCGACTCGTTCCGGGCAGCTCACCGTCGGAGGGCGTCGGTCAGCAACGCGAGGTAACGGTCGATATCGGGGCATCGGCGGGGTGCAGCGATCACCGAAAGCGTCACGCGCGCACCGAGACCGTGCACGCCATGGTTGAGTCCGTGCACCGGGGACAGTGCCGGGAAGCCTGCGGTGATCACGGATCTGCTGCCCCCGCCGAGCGTGAGATCGGCCGGTCCCCGATCGACGGAGGAGACCACGCTGATACCGTCGATGCGCTCCGGGAGCGGCGCCGCCCCAGCCTGACGGGCGCCGAGGATTCGGAGCGGGGCAGGAGTGGCGTGTTCGGCCCGACGGGCGGCTGCGCGTTCGGGGGTCATGTGTTCGTCACGGGCGCGGGCGATCTCGGCGGCGATCGCCGAGGCTCGACGGTCGAGGTCGGCGATGTCGGTGTGCAGGTCGATGCCGACGGTCCGGAAGTCATTGCGGGAACCGGTATTCGGGCCCGTGGTGGCCCGTCGCCGGGCGACGGTGAGGGTGATCGTCACCGGCATCGACGGGTCACCGAGGAAGCGCGGAAGTGCGTCGGAGATCGCCGTGAGGGCCCCGACGGTGACGGTGCCGCCACGGGCGGTGAGCACATCGGCGGGGACGGTCAGGGTGCGCAGTTCGCGTCCGCGACCGGGTGGCCCGTTGATCGATGTCGGCGCGACACCTGAGGTCGCCTGACCCGAACCTGTTGTCCCCGAAACCTGTCGGTGGCAGTGAAACGCGAGACCGCCCCAGAAGAGCATGCGTGCGACGTCGATGGGCATGCGGGCCACGCCGAGTGCCGCGGCGGCCGGGACGTGCACCACCGTCGTCGGCCACCGTTTGGCCAG
Source organism: Gordonia sp. i37 (assembly GCF_002043085.1). Lineage (NCBI taxonomy): Bacteria > Bacillati > Actinomycetota > Actinomycetes > Mycobacteriales > Gordoniaceae > Gordonia > Gordonia sp. i37. Next base: position 12,426 of record NZ_MVPX01000313.1, read on the forward strand.
GCACCGCGCCTGTACCTCGATCTCCTTCTCGGAGAACAGTTGTCGCGCAATGGCCGACGATCGACGGCCTTCGCCAAGCGCGTGTGCGACCTGCAGAACCGCGACGACGAGATCGCTGCCCTCGGCCACGCCCGGGGCGGGGGTGACCGCCCCGTAGAGATGTAGCCGCCACATCTGTTGCCGCGCATCGAGTTGATCCTCCATCGACTGCGCGATGTGATCGAGGCACGCCTGCCACGACAGGGGACCCTGAGTCACCCGCACCTGATCCGCGGAGACCGGAGCATGCCGCCAGTACGGCCGGTCGAGGTGGGCCGGGGCGTCGGCGACACGCAGTCGCAGATCGTCGATCGTCGCGGCTCGACGGCGCACCTGCTCGGCAACGACGTCGAGAGCCGTTCGCGGCGAAGTGAATCCGTAGACCAGGAACTGGTCACTGGGCATCGTCGACGACATCCAGTACCACATCGCGTCGACGGCACTCATCCGCTGCATCGGGCTCACCCTACCGCCGGATGCGCCGGGGCGGACATCGTCGATGACGATGCCCGCCCCGGTGTTACCGCGCGCGGCTCAGTTGCCGGTCAGCTTGTCCTTGACCTTGCCTGCGGCGTCCTTGACGCTCTCGATGCCGTCCTTGACCGCGGCCGAGGCCTGATCGGCCTTGCCCTCGCTCTTGAGGCTGTCGTCGCCGGTGACGTCGCCGCCGACTTCCTTGGCCTTGCCCTTGGCGTCTTCGACCTTGTTCGAGATCTTGTCCTCGAGTGCCATGACAGCTCCTTCTCTTGATGGTCCCGGCGCGCAGTGCGCTCGGGTCTGCCGGGGGTCCCGGCGAGTTCGTGGCGACACCGAGATGCGGTGTCGTGTCTGAAATCGTGAGTTCTGCGCTCGCGTGCGGACTCAGCGACTCGGATTCTGCAGGTGGACCAACGCCTGGACGTGGATGTCGGCCCCGTCGACCGCGCGACGAATGTTCTCCACGGCGGGCCCGAGCACCTCGGCGATCTCGTCGTAGGAGTAGCGCGGCGGTGCGGTGACGTCGATGCGGATGATGCTGCGTCCGCGATCATCGAGGGCACGCACGGTCGCCTTGTCGAACATCGTCCGTTCGGACAGTTCGTCGGCGACGGCGGCGGCGATCAGCTTGGGCGGAACCGTCAGGATTCCGTCGGCACCGCTGCCGGTCAGGGTCAGGTCGTCCACCCGACCGGGACGCGACGCCGCACCGAGCAGCGCGAACCCCCAGATCACCGCGATGACGACGACCCCGAGAAGCACAGCCCACCACCAGTTCTCCGCGGTGGTGCGGCTCGCCCAGGTGGGATCGAGATGATCGACCCAGCCGTGGATGGGGGTGATGTCGAGTTGCCAACCGATGGCACCGACACCCACCACCAGAAGTGCCAGGCCGATCACCGCGACGGTGAATCGGTGCAGGATCGCTGGACGCCGGTTCACGAGCGTGCCTCCTTGCTGCGGACCACGCGCCGGATCACCACGCGTGGAGGATGTTTCACCGGGGCCAGTGCCTCGGCAACGCGGTCGCGCATGGTCTGCTCGTCCACACCGCCCGACACGGTGACGGTGACCTTTGCCCGTCGTCGGGTGACCACGGTCGTGGCGTGCTCGACCCCGGGGACGGTGAGCAGTGCGGCACTCGCACGGCGCGCCATGTCGCCGCGGCGGGTCCACATCACCTCGAAGTCTCCGAGTGGGACGTGGGTGCGACGCCGGGGCTTGACGGCCAGCCACACCAACCACAGTCCGACGATCACGCAGATCACCGCGACCGGCCACATCCAGTCCTGCCACGTACTTCTCGTGATCCAGTCGGCGGTATTCGTCGTCCATCGGGTCCCGTCGATCCATCCGGCGTACACGATGAGATCTCGGATCCCGACGCACGCCAGGCCGAGGAACAGGAGCCCGATCAGCGACCCGACGATCGCCGCGCCCGGGTAGGCCGCCGGGGCGAAGACCTTGCCGCCGGCGAGATCCTGGTTCTCGGCGACGACCTCGGCCCGTGGCCGCGATGCGGATTCGGGTGTCGTCGATGTGGTCATGAGTGAACCCTCTCCTGCCCTGTCTCGGTGTCGGTGACCATGTCGGTGTCGGTGTCGCGCGCCTGCGACTCGCGCTTCTCGATTTCCGAGGGAGCCGGTAGTTCCACGTAGCCGTCGCGGGTGGTCGAGTCCCCGTTGTCGGTGGTGATCGTTCCCACCGTCACATCGACCCGAGAGGGCCGAATCCCGGTGAGCCGCGCCAGTTCGTCGGCGACGTGGGCGCGCACGTCCCGGCACACCTGCGCCACCGCGCACGGCCAGGTCAGCGCAACCGTGACCTCCACGAGCGGCGCGGTGTCGGACATGTCGACGCGCACCGCGGGGTAGGCCGCGCCCAGCGCACCCGGTCCGAGCAATGATCCGATCGTGTTGCTGTACTTGGTGACCCCGTCGATATCGAGTGCTGCCCGGCGGGCGATCTTGGCGCCCACACGGTCGGCGATGATCAACGCCCCCTTGGCATCCCCGGTGGCCGGGGCCGCGGTCCCGACGGCATCCGGACGCACCTTGTCGACGCCTCGCGTCACGGTGGCGCCGGTGCGCGTCGGGGTCGACGACTCAGCCACGGTTCCGGCTTCGCAGCAGCGCACCGAGATCGATGGCGCCGTCGCGTTGTAGACCCAGTGCCAGCCCGATGCCGCCGAGGACCAGCGCGAGGACGAAACCGCCGAAGCCCCCGGTAGTGACCGCGAGTGCGAGCAACAATCCCACGATCAAGCCGATAGTTGCGTTGTTACCCATTCTGATTCCCCTCTGTCGCGCCGGGTTCGTCACCGCCGGCGGGGGTGCCGCGGCGGGAAGCCGAATTCTGTTGTTCCGCCCGTTGTCCCGGGAAGCTGATGTCCTCGATGGTCACATCGACCGGCACCCCGGCGACCTCCGTGGCAACAGCCACCGCGTGCGCGGCGACGGTACGCAGGTCGTGGGAGATGTCGACGATCACGTGCACTCCGCCGCGGTCGTCGTCGAGTTGCACACCGCTGACCCGGCCGCCGGGGAGATAGGTGGCGATCTCGCCGAACATGCCGCCGTGCAGACCGGTGACCCCATCGACCGCGGTCACCGCGTCCGCGACCTGCTGCGCAAGGTCGGCGCCCGGCCCCCCGGAACGTGTGGGGAGCCGGTCACTTCCGGATTCGGCCTGCACGGCGATCACTGAACCCGAGGCGGGGTGTCGGTCTGGTCGTCGTCGTCATCGCCGAAGTTGATGTCGTGCACGGTGACGTTGACCTCGGTGACCTCGAGCCCGGTCATGGATTCGATCGCGTTGATCACGTTGCGCCGGATCGCCGCGGCCAGTTGATGAATGGCGACGCCGAAGTCGGCGACGATCGATACGTCGACGGCGGCCTGCTTCTCGCCGACCTCGACGTTGATGCCCTGGGTGGTGCTGACCGAGGTTCCGGGAATGACCTCGCGCATCTTTCCGACGACACGCTCGGCAGCGCCACCGACATCGTGGACGCCGTCGACCTCGCGGGTCGCGATGCCGGCGATCTTCGCGACGACCGCATCGGCGATCACGGTCCTGCCGCGGTCACCGGGCGCGCCACTCTCGCGGGCCAGTGCCAGGCCCTTTCCCGTGGGCTCACTGGTGTCCGTCGCGGCGGCGGCGGTGGTGGTGGTCTTGCTCTTATCGGTCACAGTTGAATCGGTCACGAGAACTCCTCTGTACTCACTCGACTACACACGGTGGACACTGTTCGCGGCATCCGCCGCACCGAGCGCGGCGAGAAGACCTCGGTGGTCTCATCGTCGTCCCGGATTGCGGCGCACGATGCCGGTATAAGGTCAGTCGTAGTGGAACCGAAATGTGCACGCGTGAATTCGAGTGAGTCCGGTCACAGCCCGGCGGCTCCGGGTCTGGCGTTGGGCGGTCTGTCCGACGACGAGTTGGCCGCGGCCGCCGCCGTCGGCGACACCGAGGCGTTCTCGGAGCTGGTCGCCCGGCTGTCCCCACCCTTGCTGCGGTATCTGCGCCGTATGGTGCCCGATTCCCAGACCGCGGAGGACCTGGCCCAGGACACGTTGCTCGATGCCTGGCGGGGGCTGCCGGACTTCGCTTTTCGCAGCAGCGTCAAGACGTGGGTCTTCGCGATCGCGCACCGCAAGACGATCGATTATCGCCGCCGTCGCCGAGACATTCCGACCGACGACGTCCAATTCGCCGACCTGGCCGCCGCCGAACCGCTACCGTCGGATGAGGCGATGCGGCAGACCCTGGTCGAGGCGCTGGGTACCGAGTTGCTCACCCTGCCGCAGAATTCCCGGGCGGTGTGGTGGCTCCGCGAGGTCGAGGGATTGTCGCTGGCCGAGATCTCGCGAATCCTGCAGATCAGCACCGGATCGGTCCGCGGACATCTGCAGCGCAGTCGCCGCTATCTCGCCACCCGGTTGGAACCCTGGCGGCCCGGTGGCCGATCGTCGGACCCGCCCAACGACCCCGGCGCCGATACCGACACCGACCCGACGCCGACACCGACACCGACACCGACACAGCAGGAAGGAGCCCAGGAGTGAGTAGCCAACTCGACGACGAACAGACCGACGCCTGGCTCGTTGCTGCCGGACGTGAACTCGACGGTGCCACCGACCGTCTCAGCGAGGACGCCAATCGCCTCGTCACCGCGATCACCGCGAATCTCGGGCGGGTGCGCCGGCCGGGCCGCCCCCTCGACACCGACACTCCCGGGGTTCAGGTCTCCGACCGGGTCCTCAAGCAGGTCCTCGCGGTGCGCATCCGCCGCACCGTGGGTCGCCTGGTGGTGCATCTGCTCGTCGACGGCGAGGACGGACGCGTCGACCGCATCCGGATCGGCCTGATCGCCCGCTACCACGACGTGCTGCCGTCGGATTCGGAGCAGGTGCGCGACATCATGACCGAGGTGCTGACCGAGTTACTCGGGCCCGAACACGCGGCGGTGGCCGCCTCCCACCTCGATGTCCGCTGGCAGGATCTGGAAACGCACGAGTGGTCGGCGTGAACCGCCGACCACTCGTCGTCACTTCCACCCGCGCCCGGGCCGGGCGGGTGAGCTGCCCTTACTCGCCCTGTGCTGCCTCGTCTTTCACCGACCTGCGGTCACCTGCGCTCCACGCATAGGGCAGATCGGCGCCGTTGAGGACATGATCTCCGATGGCGCGCAGCTTGAAGATGAGCGGGTTGTGTACCGAGATCACCCGCGCGTTGCGCCAGTGCCGGTCCAGGCGCAGCCGTTCGGAGGTGATCGACGCCCCGCCGACCTCGAACAGGGCTGACGTGGCGTCGAGCACCGTCGTGATGACCGCGTGCTGGGCGCGGGCGACGTCGAACTCGACCTCGTCGAGCAGCGCCTCGTCGGTGGCGCCCTCGTCGAGGAGCAGATCGAGCTTGCCCGCGATGTCGAGGACCAGGGTGCGCGCGGTGTAGGCAGCAGCGGCCAGGCGCCCGATGACCTGCTGCACCAACGGATCCTCGCGGGGTAGATCCGCCGCGGCGTGGGTGAAGGTGCGGGTGCGGGCACGCACCCATTCGGAGGTGTCGTCCAGCGCGCGTTGCGCGATACCCGCGAGCACCGACAACTGCACCAGCTGCAGATACGACGTCGCATACGTCCGGCCGGGGGCTCCGTATCCGGCGCCGAGCAGCCGATCAGCGGGCACCTCGACACCGGTGAACTCCGTGGTGCCGCTCGCGGTCAGCCGCTGACCGAAGCCGTCCCAGTCGTCGTGCTGGGTGACCCCGTCGGCGTCGGCGTCGACGAGAACCGAGACACGTTCTCCCCCATGATCACCTGCGACGAGGATGTGGTCGGCGTAGAGACTGCCGGTGCTGTAGTACTTGGTGCCGTCGACGCGGTATCCGCCCTCGGTGTCGGTCACCGTGGTGCGATAGCGGTCCACGGCGCCCACGCCGGGCTCGGTGATGGCGTTGCCGACGAGCGTTCCGTCGGCCACGGCCTGCAGCCACCGCTGTCGGGCGGGCGAGTCGTCGGCGAGCAGCTGATCCTCGACGAAGGACCAGTGCACCCGAAGCGCTTGGGGCAGATTGGATTCCGCCGCAGCCAGATCGATCAGCAGCCGGAACAGGGTCTGTACCGACGCCCCGTAACCACCGAATTCGACGGGGACACGCAACGCACCGAACCGGACCTGTTTGAGCCACGCGATCTCCTCGTGGGCGAGACGGCGGTCCTCCTCTCGCGCGACGGCCCCCTCGGCGATCCGGGCGAACACCGGCCCGAAGACGGCATCGAGGTCGGCGTCGGTGTACTCGCCACTTGCGGGGGTGCTTGCGGCGCTCGAGGTGCTTGCGGCGCTCGAGGTGCTTGCGGCGCTCGAGGTGCTTGCGGCACTCGAGGTGGTTGTTGCGGTCACGGTGGTCCTTCCACGGCACCGACCGCCGGTGTGCGGATGCGGCGGCCGAAGTCTTCTGGGTCTGTCCTGTCGTCTGTCCTGTCGGAGCTGCCGGTGCGGCATCGCGACACGAGGCCCCGACAGTCTCCTCCGCCGTTCCGCTGCCGCCCACACTTCTACGCAGTGCGCGCAGAAGGCGTGCGGATCGGCGTGACTCATCCCTGCCGGGTGATTTGTCCGGACTCGCGGTCGCCGAAGCACCCACAACGGGCACCACCGGACCTAGTCTTTTCGCAGAGCACGTCATCACAGGGCGCTCGGTGGTCTCCGCGCGCCGCCGGAGAAGGGGCACACCCGAAATGGCCAAAGCCCACGCACCCATGTCGTTGCGCGCGAACCCACCGGCGTGGTCGATGCCGCGCGGTGCCATCGTGCTGGTGTCGATCGCCGGCATCGTGGTGGCCGTCGCGGGTATCCGATCGGTCTCCTCCCTGGTGGCACCGATCTTCTTGGCGATGATGCTGACGGTGGCGGTGGCCCCGGCCGCGAGTTGGATGCGGCGCAAGGGTTTACCGGCCTGGCTGGCCTTCGTCACGGTCCTGGTGCTGGTGTACGGAATCCTGGTGGGACTGTTCGCCTCGCTCGCCTACTCGGTGGCGCGCCTGGCGACGATCCTGCCGAACTACAGCGACAGGTTCAACGATCTCCTCGCCTCGTTCCAGCGGTTCCTCACCTCGCACGGGGTCAGTGAACAAAAAGTGCACGACATGCTGCACAACATCGACTCCAGCAAGATCATCGGCGCGGCCACCGACATCGTGCAGTCGACCGCCGGCGTCGCCTCGTCGTTGGTCCTGATCCTGGCGCTGCTGTTGTTCATGGCCGCCGACTCGGTCGGTTTCGGGGACCGGATGGAGTATCTACGCGCCGAGCGCCCCGACATCGCGTCGGCCTTCTCCGCCTTTGCCCAGGCCACTCGCAGTTATCTGTGGGTCTCCACGCTGTTCGGTCTGATCGTGGCGGTGTTCGACAGCGTGGCGCTCGCGATCATCGGCATACCGCTGCCCATCTTGTGGGGCCTGTTGTCGTTCATCACCAACTACATCCCGAACATCGGATTCGTCATCGGCGTCATCCCGCCTGCGCTGCTCGGGCTCCTCGACGGCGGTGTGCCGACGATGCTGGTGGTCATCGTGGTCTACAGCGTGATCAACGTCGTCATCCAGTCGGTGATCCAACCGAAGTTCGTCGGCGACGCCGTCGGGCTCTCGACCACCTTGACGTTCGTGTCGTTGCTGTTCTGGGCGTGGGTCCTCGGTCCGCTCGGGGCGATCCTGGCGGTGCCGTTGACCATCATGTGCAAGGCTCTGCTGCTCGACATCGATCCGTCCACGCGATGGGTCGACGCGCTGCTCAATTCCTCTGTCCCGCAACGGGCGACGACGCCGTCCGACAAGAACGACGAGCCAGACGAGCCAGACGATCCCGATCCGGCAACGCCGCCGGAGGACGGACCAGACCCCACCGAGACGCGTTAGGAGGACTCGGAGGAGTTCACCGGTCGGTCCACACCGGCGCTCGTTTGGCCAGGAACGCCGACATCCCCTCCTGCGCATCGCAGGTCATCGCGTTGGTGGCCATCGTCTCGGCCATGAGCTCGTATGCGCGCGTCTCGGTTTCGTCGATCTGCTGATAGAAGGCACGTTTGCCGATGGCCAAGGTGGAGGCGCTCGACCCGGCGATGCGCAGCGCGAGTTCACGGACCGTCGTCGCCAGTTCGTCGGGTGACACGACGTCGTTGACCAGTCCCCAGTCAGCGGCGGTGTCGGCGTCGATGGCGTCACCGGTGAGCAGCATCTTCATCGCCCGCTTGCGCCCGATCGCACGCGTGAGCGCCACCATCGGCGTCGAGCAGAACAATCCGATGCGCACACCCGGGGTCGAGAACTTCGCGGTCGTGGCGGCCACGGCGAGATCGCAGGTCGCAACGAGCTGACAGCCGGCGGCGAAGGCCGCCCCGGCGACCTCGGCGATGACCGGACGATCGAGTTCGTGGACCGCGGCCATCATCTCCACACAGGTGTCGAAGACAGCGCGCTCGTCGTCGAGGGTGCGGTCGACGAGCTCGGACAGATCATGTCCGGCGGAGAACGCCGGCCCGTGCGCGCGGATCACGACCACCCGGACGGCGTCGTCGGAACCCAATGTCCGCAGGGCCGCGGTGACGGCGCGCATCGTCTCCGTCGACAACGGGTTGCGCCGACGCGGGCGGGTCAACGTCACGATCCCCAGTGGCGCCTCGACAACCACCTCGACCGGATCCGGCGAACCCGTGCCGACCCCTGTTGCCGGCTGTGCTGTGTGCGTCACTGTCTTCTCCTCGCTCCCACCCCGCGTAGGGCTGTACCCGAGTCCAGTGTGCCGATCACCTCGACCCGGTATCGGCATTTCCCGACGAACCCGCCACGCCCCGTCCGTGTGGGCAGGTGGCGACCGGTCAGTCGACGCAGGGAATGGTGCCCGTGTTGACCACGGCCGGGCCGCTGTCGGGCGCGGGTCCGGAGTCGTCGGCACTGGCGTCCTGGGCCCCGTCGGAGGAGTCGTCGGTGGTCGGGGTCGCCTCCGACCCGGAGTCCGACGACGACGCGCCGGCCTGCGAACCGCCGGACTGGGAGGTACCGGATGAGGACGGCGCGGGCGCGGCGACCGGTACCCCGAAGGCCCGCTGGACCTCGGCGCGGATCGCGATGGGATCGATGATGTTGACGTCTTGATCGTCGACGGTCGCGTACCGCACGACGGGCAGGGTCTGGAAGCTGATCTTCTGATCGGGCACGCCGATCATGTCCTGGGCCCAGGAGACCACATCCCAGCCCTGGGAGAAGACGACGTCGTCGTCGACGACGCTCATCAGCCGGTTCAGCTTGCCGACGTCGGTGAGCGTCCCGGCGCTCTGCACCTGATGGAGGGCGGAGAGCAGGAAGGCCTGCTGACGGTGGGTGCGGTCGAGGTCGCCGCGGGTCAGCCCGTGACGCTGGCGCACGAAGGCCAATGCCTGCGACGCCGACAGCCGATGCATGCCCGCACTGAAGTTCGCGCCCGAATAGTCGTCGGACACCGCATGATTGAGGCACACCTCGACGCCACCGAGCGCCTTGGCGACGTCGTAGAAACCGATCAGGCTGACCTCGGCGAATCGGTCGATGGGCACTCCGGTGAGGGTGCGCACCGCCTTGATCGTTGCGGTGCGGCCGGCATCGCGACCCTTCGCCTCGAGCGTGGCCGGATCGCTGATGCCCTCGTTGGCCAGTTGGTCCTCGGTCGCCGCCTTGGTGCGGCCGTACACCTCTTTGATCTTGGCCTGGGACACGTCGAGATCGGGCGTCTCGACGAGGTCGTCGCGCGGAATGGAGTAGGCGACGATGTTCTTCCGGTCGGCCGGGATGTGCATCAGGATCAGCGTATTGGTGTTGTAGCCACCCGAGTCGCCGTCACCGGCGTGCAGCTGTCGCATCACATCGTCGGGAAGATCGTTGCCGTTCTTGTCCTTTCGGGTGTCGAGCCCGATCAGCAGGATGTTCTGGGCGCCATCGGTCGACCGCGGCGCGCCCTGCAGCGCGTTGGAGTACCCGAGCCCGCCACGAAAAGTGCTGGCCCCCATCCACATCGCCCCACAGACGACGAAGGCGACAACCGAGCACACCACGACTGCCGCGCGTGCCAGTCCGATCGCGGTCCGGCGGCGCGCGGGCCGCGCGGAATCGTTCGCTGATAGTCGTGGTGCACGACGCCGTGCGGGGTCGCGTTCGACCGAGCGGCCCCGTGCGGTGCCGCTGCGGGCCGGGATGGCCCGGAATGTGCCGGCATCGGCCCCCACCGTGCCGTCGTCCGGTGTCGACGCTGCCGCCCGCTCGTGCGGCCGGGGGCGACGATCCGGTGTCGGGGTCGTCGGGATGGGTCGGGTCGGGTCCTCGGAGACCGAACGGCGGGTCGGCTGCGGCTCGATGGGGCTGACGTCGAGATCGGGGTGATCCGGCGCGTCCGGTTCCGCGGGGAAGCCCCCGACCGGCGTCCAGACCGAGGTGTCCTCGTCGGCTCGGCGCTGCGCCGCCCGGCGATACACCTCGCCCGCAGTCGGCCGATCGGGCCGTGCGGCGCGGCGACGTCCGGAGGACGCACGCGACCGACGTCGATCGAACTCGCTGGCCATCCGTTCTCCACTCGTCGTCAGGGCGCCGTTGCGCGCCGCATCGTCCCCTGGGGCCGGCGGCGTCGGCACGTAAACCGCGCAAGGCTAACCCCCCGGACTGTGAGGGGACTGAGCACGCGCTCGCCCGCCCGGTCCGACGTAGACGACGAATTGCGCATTCCGCGAGCAACTTTCGACATCAATGCCGCGAAACGGACAGCGACGCAACCGAAAACGCGTGACACGAACCACAAACTCACTGTGCGCTTGGTCACAAAACAAGGGTCCCGCCAACCCCTGGTCGAGGAGCGCGACACGCCGTGATGCGCAGGCATTTCCTGGTCACTTCACAGCGTTATCTCACCGTGATGATTTTCCCGCAGGTCGCAAGCGCGGGCGTGACCTGACCGTTATCGAGCCCGTAGGGTCGCCTCCGGTCCGAGAATCACCTGCCCACCACCGGGCGGATGAGAGGAGGAATGGATGACGACCACCATGAAGAAGCTTGCTGTGCGCGCCGGAGTGATCGGTGCCCTGGCGGTGGCCCCGTTCGGCGTGGCAACCGCGACCGCATCGGCCGACACCGGCCACAACTGGGACGCCGTCGCACAATGCGAGAGCGGCGGCAACTGGGGCATCAGCACCGGCAACGGCTACTACGGCGGCCTGCAGTTCACCCAGTCCACCTGGGAAGCCAACGGCGGCACCGGCAACCCCGCCAACGCCTCGCGCGACGAGCAGATCCGCGTCGCCGAGAACGTGCTGGCCACCCAGGGACCGGGCGCCTGGCCGGTCTGCGGTCAGTACCTCTGATCGACAACGACGCAGCACGGATCCGGTGTCTCCCGGATCCGGCCGAGGGGACGATCCATTCCATGGGTCGTCCCCTCGCTCGTCTGGCGGACGTGCTCGTCTGGCGGACGTGCTCGTCTGGCGGACGTGCTCGTCCTGACGGGCGCCGAGACGCGGCCCACAGCGTCACGACACCGCGGACGCCGCCGTGGAGTCCTTACGCGCGATCAACCGAGCAGCCAGCGGGAACACCAGCACCGTCGTGGCGCCCGCGGCCACGAGTGTGGAGGCCAGCGTCGGTGACATCAGATCGCTGCTCGTCGCGACCTGGGTGACGGCGACGATGATCGGCAGGCCGGTGGCAGCGTAGAGCGCCAGCGAGATGCGCTCGCGTCCGACGCGCAGACTTGCCTCGTGGGTCACCAGCCGCTCGCCCACCCACACCGGGACGCCGCGGGCAACGCCGATACCGACGACCAGGATCACCCACAGCATCGGCGCCGACGCCACCGCCGACGGATCGATGTTCATGCCCGAGGTCACGAAGAAGACCGGGATGAGCAGGCCGAAGCCGATGACCTCGAGGCTCTCGACCACCCGGGTGTCCTCGGGGAGCAGGCGCCGAAGGGCGATGCCGGCGGCGAAGGCACCGAGCACCACGTCGAGATCGAAGACCGCGGCCACCGCCATGAACGCCGCGAGCAGCACCACGACGACGCGCACGGGCAACTGGAAGGTGCCGCCCTCCATCTCGACGAGAGCGGCGCGCAGGGCCGGAATCCGGCCGACTCGTCGCGGGAGCGCGAACAGGACCAGGGCCGCGACGGCGAACAGGGCGAGCACGATCGCCGCTCCGCCGATGTTGCGGCTGGTCAACAGCAACGACATCGCCAGGATCGGACCGAGTTCACCGACCGCCCCGTGGGCCATCACCGCGCGTCCCAACGGCTGTTCGAGTAGCCCGTCGGCCTTGATGATCGGCAGCAACGTTCCCAATGCCGTCGAGGTCATCGCGATCGCGATCGCGACGTGTGCCGTGAAATCGCCCGGCGCCACCAGCAGTGCCACCGCGATCGTCGCGATGAGCAGACTCAGCAGCCAGATCCCGCCCGCGAGCGCACCGGGCTTGCCGCGCAGGATGTGCGGGTCGAGTTCGAATCCGGCGAGCAGGAAGAGCATGCCGAGGCCGAGCTGGCTCACCGCGGCCACCGAGTCCGGATCACCCACGGCGAGGACGTGCGGCCCGAACACCATGCCGAGAACCAGCAGCACCACCACCTCGGGGACGTAGCGGCGGGTGAGTCGGGCGACCAGCGGCGCGGCCACCGCCGCCACCGCGATCCAGAACAGGGTCACCGCGGTGCTGCGGTCGGGATCCGAGGCCGCCTCGGCAAGCACGCTCACCCGCGTTATCCTGCCGCATCGCCCTCGACGTGCCTATCATGACGCGACCACCGGCCCGCCACATCGCACCGTGAGCGCCGGCCCCGATCGCGAGGAGCGCCCCGATGACCCCGCCCGCGCAGGTGCCGTCGCCGCCCGAAGCGCACATCCATCCGGGAACCGACCGGTCGACGTTGTACATGTCGCTGCTGATGACGCCCGACCTCGCGAACTTCGCCGGAAACGTCCACGGCGGTGCTTTGCTCAAACTGCTCGATCAGGTCGCCTATGCGTGTGCGAGCCGGTATTCGCGCCACTACGCGGTCACCCTGTCGGTGGACCGCGTCATCTTTCGGGAGCCGATCCGGGTCGGTGAACTGCTGATCCTGTCGGCGTCCATCAACTACACCGGTCGGACGTCGATGGAGGTCGGCATCCGGGTCGAGACCGAGTCGATCCAGACCGGCGAGCGCCGGCACACCAACAGCTGCTATTTCACGATGGTCGCGATGGACGACGACGGCCGTCCGTGCGCGGTACCGCAGCTGGTGCCGGAAAACGACGTGCAGCGCCGGCGATTCACCGAGGCGCAGCAACGACGCGAGGCGCTGCGCTCGGCCAAGTGAGTCGCCCGGTGCGGGTCAGCTGTCGGCGGACTCCCCGGCCGCACCGCCGCGATCCTCGTCCTCGCTGCCACTGTTGTCGGCGGCGATCGCCGAACCGCCGAGCGCGCTGACCGCGATGCCGTAGGGCAAGAATCGCACCCGGCGTCGCGGATCGGTGTTGTGCTGATTGGCGCGCAGGGCGTCGATCTCGGTGGCGAATACCTGTTCCACTCGCGCATCGCCCCGAT
>NZ_MVPX01000314.1:0-19467 GCF_002043085.1 Gordonia sp. i37
CCGCCCTCCCCCGCCGTGGGCGGTTCCGGCTTGGTGCGGCGGCCAGAGGTGGCATCGACGAACGTCGAGAACACACTCGACGCCGCCGGCTCGGAGACGAAGCGCCCGAAAACCTGGCGCAAACCGTCGGCGGCCTCCCGGGCGAAGCGATCGAAGTCCTCGGGATCGAATCCGAAGTTCTCGTTGTGACCAGCCATCGTTGGGCCTTCCGTCGTGGCCTGTCATCGGCGTCAGGCGCTGTGGTCTCCAGTGTGGCGAGCGGGTCCCGACTTCGCCACCGCGATCGGTTCGATGACCGCGATGGATTCGATCACCGCGCCCGCGGCAATCCCTCGTCGAGTGCGCAGAGCACCTCGAGGGTGGTCCGCAGCCGGTCGAGCTCGATCGGCTGCGCACCGGCCGACGTCTCCGCCTCCAGGGCCGCGGACATCGTGTGTGCCCAGAACTCGTGGAGTCGGGCGATGCTGTCGAGGGCGAGGTCGGTCGGATACAGCCGCACCGAGCGGGCATCGCCGGGATCGGGTTCCCGGACGATCATCGCCTTGTCCTCGAGGGAGCGCATGGCGACGCTGAAGTTGCTGCGCTGCAACCTTGTTGCGGTGGCACCCTGAGCCGGGGTGCCGCCGGGGTGACGGTGCACCCACCGCATCACCGCGGCCTCGCTGCCGTTGAGAGGCACCACGCCGGACGGACCGTGCGGTCCGCGGGGCTCGACCTCGCGTGCCACTCGCAGCACCACGTCGGCGATCTCGACGAGGAGTGCTGCTCGTGACCTCGGTGTGCGTTCGACAGGCGGCATATGGATATGTTCCCATAACCATATGACGTCGTCGACACCACCCGGGATCGCAGCCGAACACAGCGGCATCACCCAACCCGACCTCACCCACCCCGGTGTCACCCGACCGGTCCTGCTCGTCCTGGCCCTGCTGTCGGCGGTGGCTCCGTTCGCCACCGACCTGTATCTGCCGGCCTTCCCGGAGATGACCGGCGATCTGGGCACCGGGGCGACCGCAATCCAGTTGACGCTCACCGCCTTCCTGATCGGTATCACCGCCGGCCAGCTCGCCTTCGGTCCACTCTCGGATCGATTCGGCCGTCGGGGTCCACTGCTGGCCGGGGCACTGCTGTGTGTGGCCTCCGGCGTGCTCGCCGCGCTCGCCCCCACGGTCGGTGTGCTCGTCGCCGCCCGGTTCCTGCAGGGATTCGGTGGTGCTGCGGGCATGGTGATCGGCCGCGCGATCATCTCCGACCTCGCGAGCGGGCGCGCAGCCGCCCGGGCGTTCTCGCTGATGATGATCGTCGGCGGGGTGGCGCCGGTGCTCGCGCCGCTGCTCGGCGGGTTCCTCGTCGATCCGATCGGGTGGCGCGGAATCCTCGGTGTGGTCCTCGCGATCTCGGTCGTCATGCTCGTCTCGATCGCCTGCGTTATCACCGAGACCCTGCCCCGAGATCGCCGGCTCGTACGCCGCCGCGCCGACCACCCGGGATCGACCCGCGAGCTGCGCCGGCTCGGATTCCTGGGCTACAGCGGCACTTTCGCGTTCTCCTTCGCGGTGATGATGGCCTACATCTCGGCGTCGCCGTTCGTCTATCAGGACATGATGGGGCTCTCCAGCGGCGTGTACGGGCTGGCGTTCGGGGTCAACGCGGCGGGCCTGATGGCCGTCAGCGCTCTGGCCGCGCGTCTGGTCGCCACCCGCGCGGTCCGCGGGCTCGTCGCAGTCGGGATCACCGTGATGTCCACCGCCACCATCGGTTTCGCGGTACTGGTGGTGACCGGCGCACCGCCGGCCTGGCTGGCGGCGCCGTTGTTCGTGATGGTCTCGAGCCTGGGCCTGGTCTTCGGCAACGCCACCGCCCTGGCCATGTCGTCCGTCGGCACCAACGCCGGCGCCGCATCGGCGGTACTGGGCGCCCTGCAGTTCGGGCTCGGTGCGCTGGTGTCGCCCTTGGTGAGCATCGCCGGACCGGAGACCGCCGGACCCCTGGCGATCGTCATGCTGGCCTGCGCGGCGATCGCGGTGTGCGCGTTCCTCGTCGCCGGCGCAGCGGCCGAGCCGCCGCACATGGTCGAACAGGCTGTGTGAGAAGGGGTTCAGACCAAACCGGCGTCGTGGACGGCGATCGCCACCTGCACACGATTGGCGGCGCCGAGTTTGCTGAAGATGTGCGAGATGTGCGCCTTGACGGTGGCCACACTCATGTAGAGCTCGGTTCCGATCTCGGCATTCGACGCTCCCTTGGCCAACGCGATCGCCACCTCGCGTTCCCGCTCGGTCAGTCGCGCGATGCCCTCGCGGGCCACGGCCGACCCCGACCGCTGCCCGGAGTCGACGACCTGTTTGATCAGCGCCGCGGTCACCGATGGACTCAGCGCGGGCTGTCCCTCGAGGACGTTGCCGATGGCCGCCACGATCTCCTGCGGTGGTGTGTCCTTCAACAGGAATCCGTCGGCACCGACCGCCAGTGCCCGCACCACGTAGTCGTCGGCGTCGAAGGTCGTCAGCACGATGACCGCGGGAGCCGGCTCGGCAGCCTTCAGGGCGGTGGTGGCCGCGATCCCGTCCATCACCGGCATCCGCAGATCCATCAACACCAGATCGACCGGGTCGCTGCGGTGCGCGTCGAGCGCCGCGCTGCCGTTGGCCGCCTCCGCGGCTATCGACAAGCCCGGTTCGCCGCCGAGCAGCAACTTCAGTCCCGACCGCACCAACGGGTCGTCGTCGACGATCATCACCCGTGCGACCACCGGCCACCTCCTCGTGTCTCCGTCACCCTGATCATCATGTTCTCGGGTCGTCTCTGGTCGGGTCGTCTCTGGTCGTCACGGCCGGCGGCAGCCAGACGTGCAGGATGAACATCCCGTCGTCGGTGCGGGTCGTCGAGTACCGTCCACCGCTCAACTCCACACGTTCGCCCAACCCGATCAGCCCCAGACCCGACGGCGGCAGCGTCGGTGACCGGTCGCCGATCGGCAGCGGATTGGCCACCAGCAGGTCGATCCCGCCCGAGCGTCCGGGTTCGACGCGCACGGTCACCGCCGACGCCGGTGCGTGCTTGCGTGCGTTGGTCAAACCCTCCTGCAGACAGCGATACAGGGTCCGTGCGGTGGTGGTCGCGACCGTCTGCAGGTCGTCGGTGCGCACATAGCTGACGCGCATACCCGCCGCGCGGCTCTGCTCGACGAGGTCGTCCACGTCGTCGCGGCCGGCCTGCGGCTGTTCCGGGTCGGCATCACCGGGGCCCTCGCGCAGCACCCCGAGTACCTCGCGTAATTCGGTGAGGGCCAGTCGCGAGTTCTCCTCGATCGTCGACGCGGTGTCGTGCACCTGCTCCGGCGTCAGATCGGCACGGTAGGCCAACGCCCCGGCATACATGCTCACCGTCGAGATACGGTGCGCCAGAACGTCATGCATCTCCCGCGCGATCCGCGCCCGCTCGACCGATCGGGCCTGGGCGACCTTCGCCTGCTGCTCCTGCTCGGCCAGCATGGCCCGCGAGCGCCAACTCGCGAGCAGTTCGCGCCGCGACCCGATGTACATACCCCACGCCACCAGTACCGCGGTGATCGCGACGATGAACGAGTATCGCACCAACGGTGACTCACTCGGATCGGGTCGATAGACGAACTCGTCTGCGACCGCGCTACACGCGATTCCCAGCACGATCTGCGGCGCGATCTCACGCCACCGCCGTCGAGTGGACAACGAGACCAGCGCCAACGCCCCGGCTCCCGAGGAACTGACCGACACCATTGCGGCCAGGTTGGTCAACGTACACACCAGAACCGGATGGGTTCGGCGCCACCAGGTCGCGACGAAGCACATCACACCGAGGGCCAGATCGAGGGTCAGCCACCAGATCACATGAGCGCCCACATGATCGGTGCGCCCGATCATCGCCACCGCGGAGATCGCCAGCATCAGCAGCAGACGCCACGTATGGCTCCACCAATTCAGCGGCGGCTGATAATCCTCGGGACGCACCCCCTCACCGTAGTGGGGGTGATCCCCCAGCCGCCTGCACCCGACGGCCAGGCAGTATCAGACTTTCGTCGTAGATCGGGTCCATCCTCGCGCCCGATGTGCACACCCGCCCGGTGCGGCAACGATGATCTCCATGATCACAGTGGAGAACCTCAGCAAACGCTACGGCGAGTACGTCGCCGTCGACAACGTGTCCTTCGCGTGCCGCCCGGGGCAGGTGACCGGCTTCCTCGGACCGAACGGAGCGGGCAAGTCCACCACCATGCGGGTGATGACCGGACTGACCCCGGCGACGTCGGGCTCGGTGACGATCGACGGGCAGGCCTATCGCGACATCCCCAATCCCGCCACCGAGGTCGGCGTACTCCTCGACGCGTCCGCACAGCACGCCGGACGCACCGGCGAGGAGATCCTGCGCCTGACCGCGATGACCATCGGGGTGCCCCGCACCCGGGTCGATGAGATGCTCGAACTGGTCAGCCTGACACCGCAGGAAGCCGGCCGGCGGGTCCGCAACTATTCCCTCGGTATGCGGCAGCGACTCGGAATCGCCAACGCGCTCATGGGCGATCCGCGGGTGTTGATCCTCGACGAACCCGCCAACGGCCTCGACCCGGCGGGCATCCACTGGATGCGCAGCCTGCTGCGCGGCTACGCCGATCGTGGCGGCACCGTGTTGCTGTCCTCGCATCTGCTGCACGAGATCGAGATCGTCGCCGACGACCTCGTCGTCATCGGCAACGGACGCATCGTCGCGCAGGGCACCAAGGCCGAGTTGCTCGCAGGCACCGGAACCACGGTGCGCTCGCTCGACGACCGGGCCCTCGCCGACGCGCTCGACGCCTCGGGCATCAGCGCGCAGCCGCAGTCCGGCGGCGGACTGTCCACCGACGCCGCCCCCGAGGAGGTGGGGCGGGTCGCCGCGGCGAACGCCATCGTGCTCACGGAGTTGCGTGCCGGCGACGGCGCCAAACTCGAGGAGATGTTCCTCGAACTGACCGCCTCCACCCAACGCGAACAACCGATGACCGCAGGAGCATTCTGATGACCACCCTCACCGTTGCCCCGGCCGCGTCCGCGCCGACGCGCACCGCCGGCATTCCGATGACCCGCCTGGTCCGGGTCGAACTCCGCAAACTCGTCGACACCCGCGCCGGATTCTGGTTGGCCGCATCCATCGGCGTGCTGTCGGTGGTCGTCGTGGTGGCGATGCTGATCGCCAACCGCAACAGTCTGACCAACCTCACCTTCGGCCAGTTCTTCGGCATGATGAACATCCCGCTGGGCATCATCCTGCCGGTGATGGCAATCCTGTTGGTCACCGGTGAATGGAGTCAGCGCTCGGCGTTGACGACGTTCACGATGGAACCGCGTCGCGAACGGATCATCGTCGCGAAACTACTGACCGCACTGATCGCCTCGGTGATCGCCGTCGGCCTCGCCCTCGCGCTCGGGGCGGTGGGCAACGTGATCGCCGGTCTCGCCTTCGCCGATCCGGCCGGAGCATGGTCGTTCACCGCTGCGGGACTGGTGAACTCCTTTGTGCTGCAACTGTTCGGGCTGCTCCTCGGATTCGGCTTCGCCGCGCTCATCCTGAACACTCCCGGCGCGATCGTCGCCTACTTCGTGCTGCCGACCGCGCTGACCCTCGTCAGCCAGCTGGTGCCGTGGTTCCACGACCATCTCGGAGCCTGGGTCGACACCGGAATGACCAACGCGCCCTTCCAATCCGAGCAGTGGGCGAGCGGTGGCGAATGGGCCAAGCTCGTCGTCTCCGGAATCGTGTGGATCGGTATCCCGCTGTTCTTCGGCGTGCTGCGCATCCTGCGCGGTGAGGTGAAGTAGCCGCAGCGGCCGCCACATCGGTACATCGGGACGTCGAGGCGCCCACCGACAACGGTGGGCGCCTCGACAGTGAATGACAGCCAATTCCACACAATCCTCTCGGATTGCTCTCAGTGACCTTGGGCAACGTGGTCTGGTGACCACAGATCGCCATCCCGACAACCACGTTCCGGGCGAGAGCACTCCCGACGGAACGGAAATCTCGGGCACCCAGCAGGATTCGCATCAGTATCCGACCTCTCCCGGGACGCCGACCGCGCCGGTGAGTCCGCCGCCCCCGACCACCGGGGGAACGCACCCGTACGGGCAGCCCGCCGGAGGGTGGGGCCCGACCCCCGGCTACACCCCACCTCCGTCCGGCCCGTACGCGACCGGAGGATACGAGCCTTCTGGGCACCACCCGGGTGGCCACTACCCCGCCGGCCCCTCCACCATCACGCCGATACCCGCCGGAGCCACCGCACGTCGGTCGTCGATGAAACCGATCATCGCGACGGCGGTCATCGCGGGATTGCTCGGCGGCGCAGTCGCTCTCGGCGGAAGCGCGCTCGTCGATCACAGCACCTCGGCGGCACCCCAACTCGCCACCCCGGCCGCGACCACAGCCGCCCCCGCCCAGCCGGGTTCCATCACTTATGCCGCGCAGGCGGCGTCGAAGTTCACCGCCGACATCGAGGTCGCCGGCAGCCAGGGCACCGCGGTCGGCAGTGGCATCGTGCTCTCCCCCGACGGCTACATCCTGACCAACAACCACGTGATCGCCGGAGCTGGTGGCACCTCGGCGATCCAGGTCACCACCGCCGACCAGAAGACCTACCAGGCCTCGGTCGTGGGTACCTCACCGTCCTACGACCTGGCGGTGATCAAACTGCAGAACGCGTCCGGGTTGACCCCGGCAACACTCGGCAATTCGGACGGCCTGCAGGTCGGGCAGCAGGTCGTCGCGGTCGGCAGCCCGGAGAATCTGTCCAACACGGTGACCTCCGGCATCATCAGCAATCTCTCGCGCACCGTGACCGCAGGCGATGAGCAGGGTTCGCAGGTCGCGGTCTACAACGGACTCCAGACCGATACGCCGATCAATCCCGGCAACTCCGGTGGGCCGCTGGTCAATCTGTCCGGCCAGGTGATCGGGGTGAACTCGGCGGTCGACACCGGCCAGGCATCCCAGGGCGGCGTCCAGGCCTTCGGTCTGGGTTTCGCCATCCCCATCAACACGGCTCGGCGCGTCGCCAACGAGTTGCTTGCCGACGGCCACGCGACCAAGCCCGTGCTGGGGGTGACCGGTTCGCTGGCCGAAACCAACGCCGCCGACGTCGAGGGCGCCCAGGTGACCACGGTGAGCGGGGACGGTGCGGCCGCGGCCGCCGGCATCAAATCCGGTGACGTCATCACCAAGGTGGGCGATCAACGTGTGACCAGCTACGCCGACCTGATGGCCCAGATCCTCACCCACGAACCCGGCTCGACGGTACCCATCACCGTGTCCAGCGGCGGCCAGGAACACACGGTCACCGTGAAACTCGGCAGTGCCGTGGACAATGCGCAGACCACGGTGCCCAGCAACGGCAACGGAAACGGTGGCACCGGCGGCGGCACGGGAGGCCTGCCCTTCCCCTGATCCCCACATCCGATTCGACGGCCTGCCGTGCACCCCGGTGGGTCCGGGTGATCAGATGGTCGGCATGAACTCCAGCGCCACCGGGGACTCGCTGTCCACCGAGATCGCCGCTCTGGCCACCGACGCGGCGCGCTTGGCCGAGCAGTTGGCCGCCGTCTCGGAACCCGATGACGCACTGCGGTTCCAACTCGCCGACGACGCGATACGGCGCGCACGTCTGGATCTCACCTACGCCGACGACGCGCTCTCCGACTCCTCACCCGCCCGCTCCAGTGATCGCCGGGAGACCGTCCGACTCGTCGTCACCGCCACCCGAGCGCTGTTGCGGCGCACCGCGAACGAGGTGGCGCGAGCGCTGCGCGCCCGACCGCACGCGGTGCTGATCCGCGTGGTCATCACCCTCGCGATCAGCCTGTCGTTGGTGGTCGTCTATCGATCGGTGGGATGGGCGACCTACGAGAAGGCCGGGTCGCTGACCCTGTATGTCTTCGGTGGCGTCGTCGGGAGTGTGGTGTGCACCAACGCCTTGTGCTTCGACGCCGCACGGGTGTGGACCGACATCCGGGCCGGCGAACGTCTGTGGCGAATCCTGGTCGCCAAGAACCTGATGATCCTGATAGGGGTCGCGATAGCGGCCGTACCCATCCTCGCCTACCTCGCCGTCACCACCGATCTCGACCTCGCGGCGATGATCGACCAGTTCGTCGTCATGGTGCTCGTCTGGCTCGGTGTGGGCAACGTGCTCTCCGTGGTCGCGCCGCTGCGACACGAATCGCTCTCGGCGCGGCTTCGCGACGGAACGTGGCGTCCGTATCTGGTGTCGTTCGGCATCTCCTACGTCGTCGGGCTCACGGTGAATCTGATGATCTATTGGCGCCTGTGGGCACGCCAGCTGGCGTCGGAATCGCTGACCGCCCCGTCCTGGACACTGCAGTTGTTGCTGCTGGCCAGCGGTGCGCTGCTGTGGATTTCGTTGACCGTGATCGCGGTGTCGGTGGCCGGCCTCGCACCGGTGCGTGTGATGCTGCTGCGCGAGGTGCTCGCGACCCCCACCACCGATCAGGTACGGGCGGGTGCCGATCGCAGGACGAAGGCGGTCGCCGCGTCGACGACGACGTCGAGATCCGACCCCAGATGACCGCCCAGCCACTGCCGTGCCAGCTCGGCCATCGCACCGGCGAACATCACCGCCCCGACCTGATCGGCCCTCGGACGTGACGTCCGATCCCCTTGGCGCCGAACGGTTTCGGCCAGGACGGACGACATGAGGAGTTCCTCGGTCGCCACGCGACGGGCGGCGAGCACCGGGTTGGCGCGGGCATGGGTGAACAGGATCGCGCCGCGCCGTGGATCGTCGCCGGCATGACCGAGCACGGCGCGGATACCCGCCGCGGTGCGCGATCGCACCGATCGGCCGGCGCACTCGATCGCCGCGGCGACCACACCCGCGAGGTCGGCGGCAACCTCGTCGTAGAGCTCGCCGAGTAACTCGTCGACGTCGGCGAAACTCTCGTAGAAGTAGCGGGAGTTGAGGCCGCTCGCGCGGCACAGCGCCCGCACCGACAGCGCCGACGGGTCGTGACCGAGCAGGTCGGTACCCAGCAGGTCGTAGGCCGCGGCGATCAGCAGCGCCCGTCGTTCGGTACGCCGATCGCTCAACGAGACCCCGGCCCATCGGGTCGTGTTCGACATCGTCTCACCGTACGGCGCGTGGCGAGATCACGAAAGGTCTGGTCACAGGTGTGACCAGACCGTAGTCTGGGCACATGCGTGGCCAGAAATTGTCCGGTCGCGCACCACCACGAGCGCAGGGAGAGACGATGAAGACTCCGTCCGCGATCAGGCTGCCCCGCAGCGGCCTGGGATCACTGCCGCTGCCGACCCTGCCGTTGCCGACCCTGCCGCACCAGTGGGTCGGCGACTGGCTCACCGGCTTCTTCGACGCGAACATCCGCGCAAAGTTCTTCCGGGGCATGGAGTTCGAGGAGCCGGCCGGCGATCCGGGATGGTTCGGTCCGGACAGCGCCACCTGGTATGTCCACTCGCACACGCCTGCCCTCGTCTTCGGGTTGCAGTGCGCGTCTTATCTGGAGCGCCTCGACCCGAGCATCTACTGGATGGGGATGCACCACTCCCGGCTGGTGGAACGCTCCGACGACCCGGCCGCACTGCCCCGGATCGATCCCGAGGGTGCATCCGTTCGCTTGGGACACTCGGTCGCCTTCTTCATCGGTACCGCCTACGGCAGCACCGAGACCGCCGAACGACTGGCGCGCACGGTCCGCGCCATGCATCACACGATCAAGGGCACTCGTCCCGACGGCGCCACCTACGACGCCGACGATCCTGAGTGGTTGCGCTGGAATTACGCCACCGTGGTGTGGGGATTGGCGACGGCACACGAGATCTACCATCCGCGGCCGCTGCGCGGTGCCGACCTCGATCGCTATTACGGCGAGTTCATCCGGGTCGGTCATGCGCTCGGGGGCACCGACCTCCCGACCACCAAGGCCGAGACCCTCGAGTGCCTGCGGTCGTATCTGCCGCGCCTGGCGGTGACCTACGGGGCGGCGATGGCGACCGGCACCAACGTGCCCAATCCCGCTGCGGCTGCGGTCGACTGGGCGATTCGCGACACCCTGCCCCGGTGGGCGGCGCAACTGGTCATGTATTCCCCACCCCATCCCGTCGAGCGCCGCGCCCGGCGCAGCGCGGTGTGGTCACTGCTCAATGCCGCCCACGCCGGCATCGGCGAGCTTCCGGAGTTCACCGCGGCCCGCCGCCGGGTGGCCGGCGGGACGAGCGCCGCCCACACCGAGCCGACACATGTGCCCGGCACCGACCCGGCGCTGGGTCGGGCCGAGATCGAGGCCGAGTTCGCTCAGGCCCGGGCGAGTTTCTCGACCCTCGCCAGATGAGCGTCGGCCGAACCGAATTCGTACTCGATGACGGTCAGTCGCCGGAAGTAGTGTCCGATCGCGAGTTCCTCGGTCATGCCCATCCCGCCGTGCAGCTGCACCGAGTTCTGGCCGATGAATCGTGCGGCCCGGCTGATCGTGGCCTTGGCCGCCGACACCGCCGCAGCCCGCTCGGCGGGTTCGGCGTCGAGCGACAGGATCGCCAGATACTGTGCGGCAACCGCCTGTTCGAGTTCGATGTACATGTCGACCATGCGGTGCGCCAATGCCTGGAAGCCGGCGAGCGGACGCCCGAACTGCTGACGCTGGGTGGTGTAGGCAACGGTGTCGGCGAGCACCTTGCGCATCAGCCCGACCGCTTCGGAGACCACCGCGGCGGTGGCGGTGTCCCATGCGCGTTCGAGTAGCGCGAGCGCGTCGGCACCGCGGGCGATCAATGCGTCGCCGCCCACCTGCACGCCGTCGAGGGTGAGGTCCGCGGCACGGCGGTCGTCGACGGTGCGGAACTCGTGCTGGGTCAGCCCGGCCGGCGTCGCGTCGCCGAGCGGGATCAGGAACAGGCCGATGCCGTCGCGGTCGTCGTCGCTGCCGGCGATCCGCGCGGTGAGGATCAGCTGGTCGGCGATCGGGGCGGTGGTGACAACGGCCTTGGCGCCGTGGAGAACCCAGCCGCCGTCGGACTCCTCGGCGCGGGTGGTCACGTGGTGCAGCCGTCCGCCCGAGGTGTCCTCGAGTGCGGCGGTGGCCACGAGGGTCTCGCCCGCGGTCACCGACCGCGCGACCTCGAGTGCGCCGTCGTGTCCGGTACGCGCGAGCAGGCCGGCGCCGAGGACCACCGTATCGACGAACGGTTCGACGACGAGGGCGCGGCCGAGCGCCTCGGTGACGACCATCAGCTCCTCGGGGCCTCCGTCGTCACCGCCGACCGTCGAGGGCAGGCACGCACCGATGACGCCGAGTTCGTCGGCAAAGGCGCGCCAGATCTGTGGTTGCCATCCGTCACCGACCTTGGCGACCTTGCGGCTCTCGGTGAGGTCGTAGCGGGAATCGAGAAAGCGGGTGAGCCCGTCGGAGAGCAGTTGCTGTTCGGCGGTGAGATCGAAATCCATTGTGGGCGAAACCTTTCCGGTCAGTACTGGGGCAGGCCCAGAGCGGCCTTGGCGAGGATATTGCGCTGGATCTCGTTGCTGCCCGCGTAGATCGAGCCGGCGCGGTCGTTGAGGTAGAGCAGCGGCGCCACCGCCTGCCACGCCTGCCCGCTGACGTATCCGTCGGCCGGCGGCACGAAGTCGGCGATCGGCCCGCCCGGTGCGGCGGCGTGCGGCTGATATGCCCGTCCGCGGGGGCCCGCCGCCTCCACGCCGAGGGTGGTGATCTGCTGGCTCAGCTCGGTCGAGAGGATCTTGAGCATCGACGAGATCGCGCCCGGGTTGCGTCCGGCACTCATCTCCGCGAGCGCGCGATATTCGAGCACCTCGAGAACCTTTGCGCGCGTGCGCAGATCGGCGAGCTTGGCGGCGAACGCCGGCTCATCGGCCAGCGGCACCCCCGACGGCCCGGTGACCGTCGACGCGTGATCGGTGAGGTTTTCCACCATCACCTGTAGTGCCGGCGCGGCCGCGCCACCACCGCGCTCGAACACCAGCAGATACTTCGCGACCGTCCAGCCGTCGTCGATCGCGCCGAGGACGTTCTTCTTGGGCACCCGCACCTCGTCGAAGAACACCTGCGCCTGGACCTGCTCGCCCGAGGCCATCACCAGCGGCTGCACCTCGATGCCCGGGGAGGTCATGTCGATCAGCAGGAAGGTGATGCCCTCCTGTTTCTTGCCGGTGCGTGAGGTACGGACCAGGCAGAACATCCAATTGGCCTCGGCGGCATGGGTTGTCCAGATCTTGCTGCCGGTGCACACCAGATCGTCTCCGTCGGAGACCGCCGACATCGACAGCGACGCGAGGTCGCTGCCGGATTCCGGTTCGGAGTAGCCCTGACAGAAGAAGACGTCGCCGGTGAGGATGCCGGGCAGGTAGAACGCCTTCTGCTCGGGGGTGCCGAAGGCGATGATCGCGTGGGCGACCATGCGGATTCCCATGGGGGACAGCGCGGGCGCACCGGCCAGCACCGATTCGCGGCTGAAGATGTAGTGCTGGGTCAGCGACCAGTCGCAGCCGCCGTGCTCGACCGGCCACGCCGGCGCGGCCCATCCACGCTTGTGCAGGATCGCCTGCCACTCCATCGACGCCTCGTGATCGGTGTACACGCTGGTGCGCAGTCGACCGGCGGCGCGCAGCTCCGGGGTCAGTTCGGCGTCGAGGAACTCACGCACCTCGTCGCGAAAGGCGATGTCGTCATCCGACCAGGTCATGTCCATCGGTGTGCACCTCTGTCTGTATCAAATATATGATCTGCTTCAATGTACGACACAGGTCACTGTATCCACACATCGGGGGCTCGCCGATCGTTCCGCAATTGCCGTCGGCGCGCGGTCACCTGCGCAGCACTTCCGACGGCCGATCCCCGTACCGCCGACGATAGGCCGCGGCGAAGCGGCTCGCGCTGCTGAAGCCCCACCGCGCCGCGATGTCGGAGATCGTGCCCGCTCCGCTCTCGATGTCGTTGTGCGCGTGCGCCAATCGGATGTCACGCAAGGCCGCGGTCGGCGTCGCGCCGACGTATTCGGCGAAGGCCTCCTGCAGACGACGCACGCTGGTCTGCGCGAGCGCTGCCATCTCGGCGAGTGTCCACGGTCGCGCCGGGTCGGCGTGCAGGGCGTCGAGGACCCGTTTGACGGTGCGCGGTCGCAGTGGATGTGCCGCGTCGACGGGATCGGGCGCCACCGTGAGCAGGAACGCCGCGGTCACCGCGCCCGCCAGTTGCGGCCCGACCAGTGGATTGGCGAGCAGGTCGACGGGTTCGCGATGTTGGGCGGACAACGCCGCGACGAGGTCGAGCCACGATCGCCCGGCGTCGGTCGCGACGTCGATCTGGTCGGGCAGGACGAGGCGTCGGCGTACGGCACCGACGTGGATGCGGTCGGCTTCGCGTTCGAGGTGATCGGCATCGAACTTGACGCCGATCACGTCGCAGTCAGCGGTCCACCGGGTGATCTGCGACTCGCGGTCGGCGACGAAGACCGTCGCTCGTCCGGGGGTCGAGACCACCTC
This sequence comes from Gordonia sp. i37, assembly GCF_002043085.1. Taxonomy (NCBI): domain Bacteria; kingdom Bacillati; phylum Actinomycetota; class Actinomycetes; order Mycobacteriales; family Gordoniaceae; genus Gordonia; species Gordonia sp. i37. The sequence continues at coordinate 13,538 of NZ_MVPX01000314.1, forward strand.
ACGCGTTTCGTGTCGGGAGTGCAGTCGTCCCGACATCGGGATGTTGACCTCGTAGGCCCCCGGATAGGCGCAGGTGATCGCGACGTCGGTACCCCAGGTCAGTCGACCGATCGTCACGCCGCCGAGTTCGACGGTCCGCAGTGACAGCGCGACGTCTCCGGTGCCGTCGAGGTCGGTGAGTTCGTGCGGGAAGTACGCATCGGCGACGGCACGGTGCGCGGCGTCCCAGTCCCGGGTCTCCCCATCCGGTGCCCCGTGCCCGGTTGACGAGTGCCCGGTGGACGTGTGTTCGGTGAACATTCGGGTGGCGGTTCTTTCGTCGGCCCGGCCGGCGGGCTGCGCCGGCCTGGATCTTGTCTACCTCACATCGGCCACCTGATGCGATATCGATCACAACCTCATCGCGCATTCGGTGTCTCCCCCGCGCAATCGGTGTCGAGGCCGGTCCCGATCGGCCCTACCGTCTCCGGCCAGAGCAGTTCCGATCGCCTGCCACCGACCAGAGGAGTACGCCATGACGATCACCGAAACACCCACCCCGTCCGACCCCACTCCGTCACCGAGCTGGATCGACGAGATCACCATCACCGAGCTCGAGCGCAACCCGTACCCGGTGTACGAGCGGCTACGTGCCGAGCGCCCGTTGGCCTACATCCCCGTCCTCGGCTCGTACGTCGCCACCACGACCGACATCTGCCGGGAGATCGCCACCAGCGAGCACTTCGAGGCGATCATCACCAAGGCCGGCGGGCGGACCTTCGGGCACCCCGCGGTCATCGGCGTCAACGGGGAAATCCACGACGACCTGCGGTCGATGGTCGATCCGGCATTGCAGCCGCAAGAGGTCGATCGGTGGATCGATGATCTGGTCCGGCCGATCGCACGCCGGTTCCTCGAGACGTTCGAGGACGACGGCCACGCCGAACTCGTCGCCCAGTACTGCGAACCGGTCAGTGTGCGGGCGCTCGGCGACCTCCTCGGACTGCGCGAGGTCGGCTCGGACACACTGCGCGAGTGGTTCCACAAGCTGTCCCGGTCGTTCACCAATGCCGGCGTCGACGAGAACGGCGAGTTCACCAACCCCGAAGGCTTCGACGAGGGTGATGAGGCCAAGGCCGAGATCCGCGCGATCGTCGACCCGATGATCGACCGCTGGATCACCCACCCCGACGACAGCGCCATCTCCCACTGGTTGCACGACGGCATGCCCGACGGGCAGACCCGCGACCGCGACTACATCTACCCGACCCTGTTCGTCTACCTGCTCGGCGCCATGCAGGAGCCCGGTCACGCGATGGCTTCCACGCTGGTCGGATTGTTCACCCGACCGGATCAGATGGAGCAGGTCGTCGACGAACCCGGACTGATCCCCCGGGCCATCTCCGAGGGGATGCGCTGGACTTCGCCGATCTGGTCGGCCACCGCGCGCATCAGCACCGCCGACGTCGAGGTCGCCGGGGTGGCGCTGCCCGCGGGCACCGTCGTGCTCATGTCCTACGGCTCGGCCAACCACGACACCGCTGTGTACACCGCACCCTCGGAGTACGACATCACCCGTCCACCGTTGCCGCACTTGGCTTTCGGGGCCGGTAATCATGCGTGTGCGGGGATCTATTTCGCCAATCAGGTGTGCCGGATCGGTCTGGAGGAACTCTTCGAATCGATTCCGAACCTGGAGCGCGACACCGATTCCGACGTCGAGTTCTGGGGCTGGGGGTTCCGCGGACCAACCTCGCTGCACGTCACGTGGGAGGCGTGAGGGCGATGGCTGTTTCCGATACGACCGGCTCGCAAGCCCATCGCGTCGACGTCGTGGGTGCCGCGTCGGCGAGCGTGACCTGCGCTGAAGATCAGCCACTGCTCGACGCCTTCCTGCGTAACGGCGTCTATCTGCCCAATTCGTGCAATCAGGGGACGTGCGGAACATGCAAGGTGCGCTTGTGTTCGGGCACCGTCGATGCTCCCGAGGTCCCGGAGACGGTGCTCGGCGCCGACGATCAGGCGCGTGGATTCGTCCTGGCGTGTCAGTCGCGTCCGCGCTCGGACACCACGATCGAGGTGGAAGCGCCCGAACAGACCGGCCCTCGGCACCGACTGCGCGATGTGGCCGGGACCGTGCACGGCATCGAGACCGTGGCCCACGACACGGTCACCGTGCTCGTGGATATCGATGAGCCACTGGACTTCTCGGCCGGCCAGTACATGGAGATCGCGGTTCCGGGCACCGGAGAGTGGCGTCAGTACTCGATGGCCAATCCACCGGCGTCGGCGAGCAGGCTGGAGTTCCAGATCCGCCGGGTCCCCGGTGGTGTGGCGACCGACGGGTGGATCTTCGGCGGTCTCGATGTCGGCCACGAACTCGAGATGCGCGGTCCGTGGGGTGACTTCGCGTACGAGCCCGGTGCCGACGAGCCCGAGACGCCGATGCTGTTGCTCGCGGGCGGCACCGGTCTGGCACCTCTGACATCGATTGCGGCGCAGGCTCTCACCGACGATCCCGACCGCGAGATCCATCTGTACCACGGGGTCCGCCACGAGGCCGACCTCTACCATCAGCAGTTCTGGCAAGAGCTGGCCGAGCGCCACCGCGGGCTCACCTATGTCCCGTGTCTGAGCCGATCCGAGTGGGTCGGGCGTACCGGCTACGTGGGTGACGCGGTGCTCGACGACTTCGCATCGCTGCGCGGGTACGTCGCCTACCTGTGTGGACCGCCGGCGATGGTGGACGCCGGGGTGAAGGCATGCAAACGCCGGCGCATGCCCGCGCGCAACATCCGGCGCGAGAAGTACACCCCGAGCGGGATCGTGCCGGCCGGCCTCAGCGCATGAGACCGGGTGATGGCCTACCCTGATCGTCGTGCCCGCCAACCGCACCCGTGCCCGCCGCTACGCGAAACGTCGTCGGCGCCGAATGGACGCGGTCACCCATGACCTCACCGCCGAGCAGTGGGAGCAGTTGGTCTCGCTGTGGGGTGGATGCGCCTACTGCGAGGCTGATGGCGTTGCGCTACAGAAGGATTGCGTTCTCGCCATTTCCCGGGGCGGCCGGTACACCGCCGGTAACGTGGTGCCGAGCTGCCGGTCGTGCAACGCGGGTAAGTGCAACACTGAGGTCACCTCGTGGATGCGCCGCAAACGTCTCGACGAGAAGCGCTTTCTGCTGCGCTACGCCGAGATCTGCGCTCTGATCACCGCCGACCCCGACTCCCCGTGAGCCGTCAGCGACGGATCAGTGCCGTCGTCGCGTTGCTGGCCGCGGCCGGACTCCTGGTGGCGATCCTGGTGTTCCTGGTCAACAGCGGTCTGCATTTCGTGCTCGGCGTGGCGGGTCTGGCCGTCGCAGCCCTCGGCGCATGGTGGGCGATCACCGAACGCGGGGTCCGACGCGGCGTCGGTATCGGTGTCGGGGTGCTCGGGGTCGCAGCGCTCATCAGTGCGTTGGTGCTGGCCGTCGTTGATTCCGGCGCTTTTGTCGTGCACCTGTTCGCCGCCGTCGCGCTCGGGGTGATCGCCGTCGTCTCGGCCCGTTACGCCCTGACGCCGCATCTGCACGAGCTGGATCTGATGCACGCGCCGTGGCGGCCCCGGCATCCGGTTCTGATCTGCAACCCGAAATCCGGTGGCGGCAAGGTCGATCGGTTCGAACTCGTCGAGGCAGCACACCGGATCGGTGTCGAGACCGTCGTCCTGGGACCCGACGACGACCTCGAACAACTCGCACGCGACGCGGTGGCACGCGGCGCGGACTGTCTGGGGATGGCCGGCGGTGACGGTTCGCAGGCGCTCGTCGCCGCCATCGCGATCGAGCACGACCTGCCGTTCGTCTGCGTCAGCGCGGGCACCCGCAACCATTTCGCCCTGGATCTCGGGCTCGATCGGTCCGACCCGCGGCGCAACGTGCGAGCCTTCACCGACGGCGTGATCCGCCGCGTCGATTACGCCACCGTCAACGGACGTCTGTTCGTCAACAACGTCTCGCTCGGCGTGTACGCAACGATCGTGCAGCAGGACTCCTACCGCGACGACAAGACACAAACCACCGCGGCGCTGCTGCCCGAACTCCTCGGCAACACCGCAGAACCCTTCGACCTGCAATTCACCTCGGCCGACGGCACTGCGGAGGACGGCGCGTTCCTGATCCTGGTATCCAACAACCCGTACTCCGGCGCGCTTCTCGACGCCGGTGAACGACGACGGATGGATACCGGCCTCCTCGGCGTCGTCGCCGTGTCGCCGCGGACCGGCGCCGAAGCGGCCACACTGGTCGCCCTGTCGGCCGTCGGGTTGCGTAAGACCAGCCCGCACTGGCACGAGTTCACCACCCCGACCTTCGAGGTCTCCTCGGCTGGCGGTACCGCCTATGCGGGCGTCGACGGAGAAGCCCTCGAACTCACCACGCCGCTGCGATTCCGCAGCCACCACAAGGGTTTACGTCTACTCGTGCCCTCCGACAATCCGCTCGCCGAATCCCGCCGCCGCGCCCGCGACGTCAGTGTCCGGGCCCTCGTGCAGATCGCGGCGGGACGGCCGCCCGGCTGATCACCTGTCGAGGACCTCGCCCCCGATGACGCCCTTCTTACCCCCGATGGTCGAGGTGTCCTTTGTCTGGTGGTCGAGGTGCGACGAGCGCCAGCGAGGAGCCTCGCGTCCCGTTGAGTCACAGCTGGTTCCACCCCACAGCAAAAGCGACCGTCACCGCGGATAGGTGACAATCACCTGCCCACTCCGCCGACTCCGCCACTCCACCCGCCGATCGGTGTAGAGCGTCGGCACCCACTCCGCGAGATGCTTGCGTTGATGATCAGCCCGACACAGCGGGATCAGATCACTGAGCACCGTCCAGCCCCCGGCCTCGGGGTCGGTGTGGTTGAACGGCCGCCAATGGTCGAGGTCGCACAGGTGTGACGGCCTCCCGCAGAACGGAAACCGGCACCACGCATCATTGGCCAACACCTCAGCGCGCAACGCGGCGCTGGGTGCATACGTCAATGCCCCAGGTGGCGGCACGGTGTGACCACCGTGTCCGGTCGGATCCGCCGGCGGGGCTTGCGGCCGGTCGGAAATCTGCGGGATGAGTGGTCCCGCGGCACGGGCGGATTCGGGGTAATGGATGGTCTTCGCGACCTCGGACAGGGTGGTGGCGTAGTCGCGGTCGATCGGCCCGTACCCCTGCAACCGGGGCACGAGAATCCCGTCCGGATCCTTCAACACCGTCAACACAGGTGCCCCGGGCACCACCAAGGCCCGCCCGAACGCCACCGGCACCTCCTCCGGCGTCGGCTCATCCATGGGATCGGGGATGTCGGGTTCGACGACCGGCTCCACCACATCGACAGGTTCCTGTGCCCGCGCATTGGAAGGGGCCGGCGCACTGGAAGCTTCGATGTCCTCGACTTCAGGCGCATCCGCGTCAGCGGGTTCGGGGAGCAAGTTGTCCCACTCTGCCGCGTCCTCGGCGTCAGAGGGTGTTTCGGCCGACCCGTTGCTGTCGGTGCCACCACCTCGTTTCGGGCAATCATCTTGTCCGCATTCACAGTCGAGGTGCGCCCCCGGGACGCCGGTGATCTCACCAAGTGCGATCACCCGCAGCGATCCCACGCGGCGGGTGTCCTTGCGGCAGGTCCGTTCATCGATGAGCGCGTTGATCTGCGTCGTGAGAAACACCCCGTAATGGGCGGGAACAACCGCACCCAGAGAGGAGTGCCCGGCAACATCGGAGGTGATGGTCACGTGTCCCACCAGGTCGGCGATGTCTTCGCGTTCCTCGGTGACACTGTCGGGGTTCATTGAAATCAACGCAGCGTCGAGCTGTTGCGCCAGCACCGGATCGGTGGTGGCGCGGGATCCGTAGTCCAGGACGATCTCTTCGAACGTCATCTCCTCGTTGTCACCGGACTCGTCACCGGTGTCGACGCTGTCGCTGTCGGTGG
>NZ_MVPX01000315.1:0-18073 GCF_002043085.1 Gordonia sp. i37
CCGGCCGTGCCCGGCGGTCCCCGCCGCGATGTTGGGACCGCATTGCAGCAGTGCGTTCTGGGCGTCGGGATTGGGGTCGCCGAAGTGCGGCCGCGCGGAATTCGGCCGACTGCCGAAGTCAAAGGCCGAGGTCATGTCGCCGACGGTCGCACGGCGCCACGCCGTCAGGTTGGGCACGTCGACGCCGAACCGCTTCTCGATCAGCCTCAGCTGCGAGGTGTGGTCGAAGGTCTCCGAGGCCACGAGTCCGCCACGGCTGTAGGGCGAGATCACGAAGCAGGGCACGCGATAGCCGAGGCCGATGGGGCCGCGGATGCCCTTGGCTGCCGGGAACCGGTTGAGATCGCCGACGCTCACGTACTCGCCGGCGGTACCCGGAGGTGCCGTCGGCGGGGTGACGTGATCGAAGAAGCCGCCGTTCTCGTCGTAACTGATGATCAGGGCGGTCTTTTCCCACACCGCCGGATTGGACGTGAGGATGTCGAGGAGTTGCACGATGCCGACGGCGCCGAGGGCGGCGGGCAATGCCGGATGCTCGCATTCCATCGCCGGTGGGATCACCCAGGAGACCTTCGGCAGGCGGTTGGCCTTGACGTCTGCGGCGAAGTCGTTGGGGTAGGTGGGGGCGATACCGCGCTTGGCGAGTTCGGAATTCGGGTCCTGGGCCTGCTTGAAGCAGCCCATCATGCCGTCGAGGATCACCGACGAGACCGGCCCGAAGTCCTTGTTGTTGTAGATCTTCCAGCTCACCCCGGCCTCTTGGAGGTTCTCCGGCATGGTGCGCCACGAATAGACGAATTTGGGGATGAGCGTGGGGGTTTCGAGGAGCGGCCCACCGTGGCGGCCCTCCGGGTCGAGGGTTGCGCTCATCCAGTACAGGCGGTTGGGGTCGGTGGGTCCGAGTACCGAGCAGTGGTAGCCGTCGCACAGGGTGAAGGCCTCGGCGAGCGAGCGGTGGACCGGGATGTCCTCACGCTCGTAATAGCCCATCAACGCCGGGGCGTTGTCGGGGCCGACCGACTTGATCGACATCGGGAGCCAGCCGTCGTTGCGGCCGCCGTTCCAGGCCTGGTGCAGGCCGGCCCACGAATGGTCGGGGTCGTTGATGCACTCGCCGTCGAGGTTGGCCCCCGCGGTGGTGTCGAGCCGGAACGGCATGGTGTAGCCGCTGGGCGTCGGACCTTTGCCCGGCGCCCAGCCGTACTGCTTCCAGGCCGGGGATGCTTCACCGAAACCCCGTACGCCGGAATAGGTTCCGAAGTAGTGATCGAACGAGCGGTTCTCCTGCATGAAGAGCACGATGTGCTCGATGTCGGCGAGTGATCCGGTCCCGCCGGGATCGGCCGATGCATAGGCCTTGTCGATGATCGGTGCGGCCCACGAGGTGAGCAGTGCGCCGCCGCCGGTCGCGGCGACCCGTCTCAGGAATTCACGTCGACCCAGTCCTGCAAACATCGATGAACTCACATCTCCTCGTCGCGAACTCCCCACGGGGCAGGGTGCGCCCCGCTGTGACCCGCGGACAGTATCCGACCCACGCGAACGGTGGGTGAATCGGCTGTGATGCCCGCGAATCCCCTCAGCACCCTAGCCCGTCGAGGGGTTCGGGGATGCGCGTCGCCGGGATTGCCGGAGTTGTCGAATCCCGCATCCCGACGCGCCTACGGTGGAGGGATGTCCACGACAGCGACCTACGACGTCCTGGTGATCGGCGGCGGACCGGCCGGGGAAAACGCGGCCGATTACGCGATCCGCGGAAGCGACCGCACCGCCGCGATCATCGACCACGAACTCGTCGGCGGGGAGTGCTCGTACTGGGCATGTATGCCCAGTAAGGCGTTGCTCGGGGCGGGTGCCGCCTTGGACGGGGCTGCCGGTCTTCCCGGTGCTCGTCCGTCGCTGGCGTCGATGAGCCCGGACCGCGGCGCGCTGTTCGCCTGGCGTGACGACTTCACCTCCCACCGCGACGACGCCTCTCAGGTGCAGTGGGCGCGGTCGGCCGGCATCGACGTCATCCGTGGACACGCGCGGCTGGTCGGGGATCGGGAGGTCGAGGTGAGCGGCGCCGAGGGCACCCGGCGGTTGCGCGCACGCCGGGCGGTGGTCCTGGCGACCGGCAGTACCGCCACCATCCCGCCGATCCCGGGCCTGGCCGCCGCGCTGCCCTGGACTTCCCGCGACGCCACCAACATGCTCGACGTACCGCGCCGGGTGGCGATCCTCGGCGGCGGCGTGGTGGCGTGCGAGGCGGCGACCTGGCTCACCGATCTCGGCGCCGCGGTCACCCTGCTGGTCCGGGGTGATCGCCTCCTGGCGAATGCCGAACCCTTTGCCGGACAACGGGTTGCTGACGCACTGTCCGAGCGCGGCGTCGACGTGCGCTTGCGCGCCACGCTCGCCGAGGTGGATAGGGACGACGCCCGTGACACCGGATACGGTCGGCGCCACGGTGGGCCGGTCCGGGTGCGCATCGCCGGGCGCGACGGCGCGGTGACCGACGAGATCGAGGTGGACGAGATCATCGTTGCCGCCGGTCGCACACCCGCGACCACCGACCTCGGTCTCGAGGTCCTCGGCATTGATCCGCACCAACCGCTCGACGTCGACGACCATCTCACCGTCGGCGAGCACTCATGGCTCTATGCGGTCGGCGACGTGAATTCACGTGCGCCCTTGACCCACATGGGCAAGTACCAGGCCAGGGTGGCCGGTGAGGTGATCGCGGCCCGTGCCGACGGCACCGATCTCGTCGACCCCCGTTACCGCGCCTCGGCCGATCACGGGGCCGTGCCCCAGGTGGTCTTCACCCGCCCGCAGGTCGGCAGCGTCGGACTCACCGAACGCGCCGCGCGCGAGGCGGGCATCGATGTGCAGATCTCGGCGCTCGACATCGCGGTCGCCGGATCATCGCTCGAACGCGACAATTACCGCGGTCATGCGCAACTGGTGATCGACCGGTCCCGCGATCTGCTCGTCGGGGTCACCTTCGTCGGTCCCGAGGTCGCCGAACTACTGCACTCGGCAACCGTGGCCGTCGTGGGAAGGGTTCGGCTGCAACAGCTCTGGCATGCGGTGCCGTCGTATCCGACGGTCAGTGAGGTATGGCTGCGGCTCCTGGAGCAGGTGCACTGAAGGTTTCGACGCGCCGATCGCGGATGCTGTCGGAAATACCCCGTTTGCGCGGTACGAGACATTTGATCAACCAAAACTGATAAGCCTAGGCTGTCGATCATGACCGATGACGACATCCTCGACGTCGCGGCGGGACTGAGGCTCACGCTCGGCGTGCTGTTGCGACGGCTCCGGGCACATCGCAATCCCGACGATCCGAGTGTCCCGGAGACGACGGTGCTGGCACGACTGGACCGCGACGGTGAGAGCACCGCAGCCGAACTCGCCCGCCGCGAACAGATCACGCCGCAGTCGATGGGGGTCACGATCTCGTCGTTGCTCTCCGGGGGACTCGTCGCCAAGGCTCCCGACCCCGCCGACGGTCGGCGTGCGGTGCTGCGACTGACCGCCAAAGGCCGTGCGGTGCTCGGTGATCGGCGCAACCATCGCACCCAGGCCATCGCGACCGCCATGACCTCGGTCCTCGACGCCGACGAGATCCGAGTCGTCGCTGCCGCTTTGCCCCTGCTCGACCGGGTGGCCGAGGCCCTGTGAGCGCGCCGACGGACGAGAAAACGGTCACCGACGACCCCGGCTATCGGTGGGTGGCACTGTCGAACACGACTGCCGCGGTGTTCATGTCGGCGCTCGACGGGTCGATCGTCATCATCTCGTTGCCCGCCATTTTCCGCGGTATCGGACTGGACCCGTTGGCGTCACAGAACATCGGTTTCCTGCTCTGGATGATCATGGGTTATCGGTTGGTGCAGGCGGTGGCCGTCACCACGCTGGGCCGGCTCGGCGACATGTTCGGTCGTGTGCGGATCTACAACGCGGGATTCGCGGTCTTCACCGTCGCGTCGATCCTGTTGTCGTTCGACCCTTTTCACGCGTCCGGCGCGGCGATCTGGCTGATCGCGTGGCGGTTGCTGCAGGCGCTCGGCGGATCGATGCTCACCGGCAATTCGGCTGCCATCCTCACCGACGCGTTCGCCTCGGATCGCCGGGGATTCGCGTTGGGGCTCAATCAGGTTGCCGCGCTCGCCGGACAGTTGAGCGGACTGGTCCTCGGTGGTCTGCTGGCCGCATGGGATTGGCGGGCGGTGTTCTGGGTGAATGTCCCGGTCGGCGTCTTCTTCACGGTGTGGGCCTACCGGAAACTCCGCGACAACGGCGAACGCCATCCGGGGCGGATCGATTGGTGGGGCAACGGGTCGTTCGCGTTCGGTCTCTCGGCGATACTCATCGCCATCACCATCGGACTGCAGCCCTACGGCGATCACACCATGGGCTGGGAGAATCCGGTCGTGGTGGCGCTGCTGGTCGGGGGCGTGGTGTCGTTGATCGCCTTCGGTCTCATCGAGAGTCGGGTGGCCGAACCGATGATCGAGCTGACGCTCTTCCGGATTCGGGCTTTCACCGCCGGAAACCTGGCGGCACTGTGTGCGTCGCTGGCGCAGGGCGGACTCCAGTTCGTGTTGATCATCTGGCTGCAGGGCATCTGGTTGCCGCTGCACGGCTACGATTTCGCCGACACCCCGCTGTGGGCGGGAATCTTCATGCTGCCGTTGACATGCGGGTTCTTCGTCGCCGGCCCGCTGACCGGTGCGCTTTCGGATCGGTTCGGTGCCCGCGGCTTCGCCACGGTCGGCATGGTGCTCTTCGGATCGAGTTTCGTCGGCCTGTTGTTCCTGCCGATCGTGTTCCCGTACTGGGCGTTTGCGTTGTTGATCGCGCTGAACGGAATCGGCACCGGCATGTTCGCCGCACCCAACACCTCCTCGATCATGGGAAGCGTTCCCGCCCGGTATCGAGGGGTGGCGTCCGGGATGCGGGCCACCTTCCAGAACTCCGGGACCGCACTGTCGATCGGTGTCTTCTTCTCGTTGATGATCGTGGGCCTCGCCGCGCATCTGCCCGAGACCATGTCAGCGGGATTGCAGCAGCAGGGTGTGCCCGCCGGGGTCGCCGGTGAGGTCGCCAATCTGCCTCCGGTGGCTTCGCTGTTCTCGGCGCTGTTGGGCGTCAATCCGATTGAACATCTCCTCGCCGGCACCGGAGTGCTCGGTCACCTGAGTACGGCCCAGCAGCAGGCACTCACCGGTCACGAGTTCTTCCCTGATCTGTTGTCCGGACCGTTCCACGACGGACTCGTCATCGTCTTCGTCGCCTCGATCGGGTTGTCGATCTGTGCGGCCGTCGCCTCACTGCTACGCGGTGCCCCCACGGCGCCGACGCTGACGTCGACGCCGGAGGTCGTGCGCACAGGAGACGACGACAGCAGGGGTCACGACACCAGAGCTCACGACAGCAGTGGACGTCCCAGTGGCAGCGCCGAGCCGCCGGTGGAACTCGACATCGCGTCGAAGAACAGATAGGCGCCGACCGCGGCGAAGGCGAACACCACCCAACCTGCGGCCGTCTGAATGGTGCTACTGCCCTGCGCGGTGGCCACCAGGACCAGAATCAGTGCGACGTCGATGAGGACGAAGAGCAGGGTGAACGCGAACGGAAGGCGCAAGGTGGCCAAGGTCAGCATCACGATCACCACCACCCACGAGGTGAGGAACACCTCCTGCGTGGCCACGGCGTTGTCGGCTCCGACGCCGTACCAGTTGTGGGCGAGACCGAGCACGAGTGCTGCGTAGCTGAGCCAGAATCCGGCGAAGATGCCGAAGACCGCGGCCACGGCGTTCTGCGCGAGCGACAATGCCCACACGGCGGCGACGAGTTGTCCGATTCCGGTGGCGGCCAGGATGATCGGAATCGACGCGCCGACTGCGGTCGCCGGGACGAATCCGATCAGCACCATCCCGAGTGCCACCGATCCGACGATGAAGGTCGGGACGCCGATGGTCGCCGGATTGCCCACGGGCGCCGGCGGTGCGGTATCGGCGGTGGTGTTCACATCGGGTGGGGCAAGTGCAACGTCGGTCATGGGGTGTCCTTCGCGGAGAGAATGGCATTCATCGGCGATGCCGATCGTCAACGTAGGCGCGTTGTGTCCGGGGTCACAATGATTGGTCGACAATCCTACTCCGCGACTGGCCATCAGGTCAGCGGGTCAGTACACCCCTTGGCGAGTGCCTCGCCGACCGCGATCCCGGCTCGCCGGGTGACACTGCCGCATCATGGACAGCGTGATGCGTAGGTTCGGCTGGTTCGTGCTCGGCGTGATCGCCGCGGGTGTGCTGGCCGGTCTCGCCGGTGGCGCCACCGCCGTGGTGCTCAAGGCGATTCAGCATGTGACGTTCGGATACTGGTCGGGCACACTGCTCGACGGCATCAGCGCAGCGACTGCCTGGCGTCGCGTGGCCGGACCCGTGGTTGGGGGAGCACTCGCCGGTGCCGGCTGGTGGTGGTTACGACGTCGTCGGCAACTGATCCCACTGACCGTCGCGATCGAGCGCGGGGAGCCGGTGGCGACAGCCCCTCGCGCGGCCGACTCGTCGCTGCAGATCCTGCTGGTCGGGACCGGGGCATCGCTGGGCCGAGAGGGAGCTGCCCGCGAGTTCGCGGCCGTCGCCGCAGACCTCGTACTCCGCCGAATCCCGTTGCCGGAATCGGACATCCGGGTGTTGCTGGCGTCGGCGGCCGGCGCCGGGCTCGGCGCGGTGTACAACGTGCCGTTGGCCGGTGCATTGTTCACCGTCCAGCTCCTGCTGTGTTCGTGGCGCTCTCGCGAGGTGCTCACCGCGACGTTGACGTCGGTGGTGGCCGTCGTCGCGGCGTGGCCGGTCGTCGGCGATCGGCCGACATTCGTCTGGCCCGGCGCCGATCTCACCGCGGCGGTCGCGGTGGTCGCACCGGGCGCCGTGGCGGCGAGCATGGTCCTGGGTGCGGCGTTCTCGCGGCTGATGAGTCATGTTCAGCGACAACCGGTCTCGGGATGGTGGTTGATTCCTGGGCTGACCGGTGCCGGTGCGCTGACCGGCATCAGCGCGCTGTGGTTTCCCGAACTACCCGGCAACGGCAAGTCCATCATCACCGAATCACTCGGCGGCGGTGGGCCTCTGCTCACGGTGGTGGCCGTGGCGCTGCTCAAACCCGTCCTCACCGCCATTCATCTGCGTGCCGGTGCGGTCGGCGGCCTGATCACGCCGGCACTGGCCACCGGCGCCGCATTCGGGGCGGCCGTCGCGATCCTGGCCGAGCATTGGACCGGCTGGGACATCAATCCCGCCGCGGTCTCTTTGCTCGCCGCCGCGGCGTTTCTGGGTTTCTCCCAACGAGCGCCGCTGTTCGCCGTCGTCTTCGCGTGGGAGCTGGCACATCCGCCACCGATGTTCCTGTGTGCCCTGGCCCTGATCGTGGTGGTGGGGTACGCGGTGCAGACGGGGGTTCCGATTCTGCGACGGAACGGGATTGGTGGTCGCTTCGCGATCCGCCGGCGTGGCCCCTGAGCCGTACCGGTGCTGACGCCGCCGCCGGGTGTAGGCGATTCTGGGGTGGCGGTGACCCGAACGCCGGCACCGGCGACAAGTGGTCCCGGAGTTCGGCTACCAGCGGTAGTCGAGGAACTTCCCGTCGAAGGTGACCACGACGCGGTCGCCGTCGGGATCGGGTCGGCGAGCGAAGTCGACCTTGAAGTTGATGGCGCTCATGATGCCGTCGCCGAACTCTTCGTGGATCAGTTCCTTGAGCGCCGGACCGTACACGGCCAGCGCCTCGTGGAAACGGTAGATCGTCGGGTCCGATGCGGCTGCATCGTCGGCGGTGCGGGTCGGTTGGCGCACGAGACTCTCCACGACCCTGTCGTCGAGTCCCAAGAAGGCAGACAGCGTGATCGCCTTGTCGGCGGGAACCGGATGTTGGCCCAGCAGTGCCGCGACCGTCCACACCAGCGGTGCGTCGATGTGCTCGGCGATGTCGGCCCAGGTCAGGCCTCGTCGAATGCGTTCGGCGACGATCAATTCCGCGGCGTGTGATTTCGGCATGATGGCGGTGGACATCGGGTCTCCTCTGCTGGTGCGGATGATTCACCCACCTTGACCACCGTGGTGGCATTCGTCCACCGGAAAGCCGATCCCGCCGCGCAGTGCGCGGCGAGATCGGCCCGGGGTGTGGTGACCACGGGGCTTGGTGACTCAGTGGCTCGTGACGGCGATGATCACCCCGATGATGCTCAGCACGATGGAGATCCAGCCCAGCACGACCCCGGCCCGGGCCTTGCCGTGTCCGACGGGGGATTCGGCCTGCGCCTGACGACCGACGATGATCGCCGGAATACCTGCGATCAGGCCGAGACAGAAGATCGAGACGATCCCCAGCACCAAGCTGACCGTGGCCTTCGTGTTCTTCTGCACCGGGTTGATGACGTTCATGAATTAGTCGGTCCTTGAATATGGCCGTGTCGGAGCACTGTGGTGGATATGGCCGTCCGTCGATGTCGGATTCCCCTGGATGTAGATGATTTCGTGATCGCCGATCCGGGGTCAGCAGACTTTATACAGAAGCGGTGGACAGCGGCAACACGACTGCGGTATTTGTTCATCGGACACTTTCGTGTCCGTCTACGACGAGGAGAAGTTCGATGCGCCGCTCCACTCTCATTGCTGTCACCGCCACGATGGCCGCCACTGTCTTATTTGCCGGATGCGGAACGAATTCCGATTCGTCGTCGACGGACGACAGCAGTTCGGCGACATCATCGGTGGCTGCGGCGGCCCTTTCCAAACGGGATTTCATCAAAGCCGCCGACGCCGTCTGTGCAGCAGATAATTCCCAGGCGTCGCAGAGCGCGTCGAGTATTCCGGCCGGTCCGTCGGGCGCCGAGCAGCAGAAGGATTTCTTTCTCAGCACGTATCGCACCGAGCTCCAGAAGCTGCGCGTCCTGACGCCGCCGCCCGAGGACCAGGCTGCCGTCAACGACATCTGGAATGCCCTGGATCAGGGCCTATCCACCGTCGCCAGCAGTCCAGCGGGTCAGTTCGAGAATCCATCGCTGGACAAGGCCAACCAACTGGCGAAGGCCTATGGGATGAAGGTCTGCGGCAACTGAGCGGCCGGGTGTGAACGTCGCGCTTACCGGGAGGAAGTTGTTTCCCGGTAACCGCGTGTTCGGTTATTGGTGGAGAGGGATATCGATTGCCGGCGTTTCGCTCGCACAACCCAGGGGCCGCACCAGCGCATAATTATTGAGACCAGTACCGAATATCGGGAGAACTCAGACCAGAGTTCTGCTGCGATATCGCTGTGGATCGGTTTGTCGCTTTTGCCGATTGATCACTGGCGGTAAACCTGTTGCGGAATTCGCCATATTGTTTCCCTACGTAGCGGCGGCCAAGCGCGTTGATTCCTCTTGGTGGCCGATATTCTCCGGACGGGTGTGTCGCTTTCGCGGATATTGCTGGAGTGCGTTATGGCCGTTTCGGCGGATCCGGTTTCGGCTGTTTTCTCGGTGGCGGCGGGAACCCGGATATCGGGTCGCCTGCTTCATGGGTGTCATGCGCGAAGTGCTTGCCCGGCGCCCATGGCCGAGGAGAAGGCTCACCCCGTGGTGCCCCCAGTCGGACTCGAACCGACACTGGGCGGATTTTAAGAAGGCACCGCGTGATCTTCTGGGGTCTTGGCGAATACGTCAACACACAGTGACCTGCACAGACAGTACGTGTGAATCCATCTTGATTCGGCCGCGTCGTACCGAGTTGAGGCACGCATGAGGCACCGAGGGTACGCACTGGCGCGTACTCCTGGCACGCGAGAGCCCCGACACCAGGAGAAGCGGTGCCGGGGCTCTGCCGTTCCCGCGCATCCACGGACGCGGGAGGTTCTGTCAGAACCCGGCGATGCGGGCTCGTAGTGCTGCGGCCTTGGCCGAGACCAGGGCGTCGGTGGCCTTGTTCGCGCCGTCGGATTCGCCGTCCTGGTCGTCGGGGGCGGCCTCGTCGTCCGGGACGCACTGCGCGCCGGCCATCACCACCGCATCGTGCGCGGCCTGGACCATCGCCTGATCGGATGCCGAGTTGCGGGCGCCGGCCTTGGCGAAGACCTCGGTGAGTACCTCGGTGATTGTCTTGGCTGAGAGCACCCGGGCATCGGGATTGCTTGGCGTGTAGACGATTCCGCAGCCGAGGAGTTCGCGTTGCCCGGTGTCGGGGTCGACGAGGAACTCCACGGACGCGCCGGAGAGGTGCCCGTCCTTGACCAGCGACCGCACGTGCTGGGCGCGGTCAGTGCTGGCGAACGTCCCGGCGATGCGCAGGTTCCCCGCGGCGTCGAGGTAGGGTCGCCCGGACCCGATGACCCCGGCCGAGGACATGTCGTGATCGGCCGAGATCGGGATACGTTCGGGCAGTGGGGTTTTCCACCCGGCAGGGAGCAACGTGTCGCCGTCGCGGTCCTTCGTCGGAGTCGAGGCGAGGATGTCGAGATCCCCGGCCTCGTCCGCGCCGACGGTGGCCGGTGCGGTCTTGCGGATCGCGGTGGACATCAGCCGACCACCCCGGTCAACACGAGGCCGGCCGTCGGACGAGGCACCTCGAGGCCGATACGTTCCTCGACGACGGTGAGGATGCTGTTGGTGCCCATCAGCTCGGCGCCCTGCGACGAGGTGAACATCGTGAAGCCCTCACGCACAACAACTCTGGCGTACTGGGTGGAGTCGCATACCAGGATCGTGCCGTCGGCGATCATCGTGGTCTGGCACACCCGTAGGCCCCAAATCTGGGGGATCTCCCCGTCACTGGCGGGCTCGGCGAGCAGGAACCGGCCGAGGGTGTCAGAGGCGCCTCGCAGTGCGGCGTAGGTGTTTGGCGAGCAGATCATCGTGTCGGCGTGGGCGAACGAGGACCCGGTCCGCAGCATCGCGACGCTGTGATTGAGAGCACGAAGACCGGGCGATCCGGCAGCGGTGTCCGAGCTGGGCACCGCGTAGGTCAGGCCCGCAGCGGCGAGCAGGCCGGTGGCCGCGGTGGTGGCCGCGGGCTCGTCCTCGGGCGCGGAGTTGAGCAGGAACCGGCTCTCGGCGTCGACCATGAGCCGCGACAACTCGGCAGGGATCATCTGCTGCACAAAGGTCTCGTAGTCGCGCGCGAGCTCGTAGCTGTAGGTGTACTGCGCGGCGATTTTCGAGACCTTGCCGACGACAACGTCGTTGCCGAACGTGACGACCGGCTTGGTTGCCATCTCAGCGGTCACCCCGGGCCCGCCGGTGCTCGTGTTGTGGCGGACGTACTCCCAGGTCGGGGTCGAGATGGCCTGCTGCGGGAAGAGACTCGAGACTCGGGTCTCTTCGAGCGGTTGGGCCAACGGCGGGAACACGGTCGGCAGGATCGCCCCCGAGGTCACACCGGACCCGGAGGTGGCACCGTCGAAGGCGCCCTTGGTGCGGATCGCCGCGGCGTGGGCCTTGTTCATCGAGTCGATGCGCGCGGACTGCCCCGAGGTCGCAGCTCCGAGGAATCCCTTCCAGCCGACCTCGGTCACGGCCGCGGGCGAACCGATCAGCGATCCGCCCGCCACACCCCGATGGGTCGACTTCGTGGTGGTGCCTGCGGCGTCCGGCGGCCCGTCGAGGTTCTCGGTGGTGCCCCCGAGAAGTGCGACGTACCTCGGGTCGCGGGTCGGCCCGGCGGCCTTGGCCTCGACGTCGGCCAGGAGGGAGCCGATCTCGTCGAGCTTGGCGGCCTTCTGCTCCGGTCGCCACGACTTGGTGGTCTCGACGGTCTTGATGAGCGCGTCGGCGATCCGGCCGGCCTCACCGACCTTGGCTCTGCGCTGCGCCTCGGTGACGCAACCTCCGAGTGCAGCGTCGACGTTGCGGAGGTCATCGAGGGTAGGGGTGTTCGTCATGGGAAATCCCTTTCAGGTCAAGAGGATTCGGCCCAACAAGGGCACGAGAAAATGAGGGGATCGCCCGACCAGGCGAAAGAGCGACACCGATGGTCGCGTTGGTCGCCGCAACCATCGGCGTCCGGGTGAGCGTCAGCGTGCGGCGATCAGAGCGGCTCGTCCGTCCGGCTGGGGGCCGAAGCGCCATGCCACGGTGGACGGCGAGCGGGACGATCACGGGACACCGACTACTCACCCTGAGTATCGCACATAGGTGCGACAGTCAGCCACCGGTCAGATCGTTGATCTCGCCCAAGCCTTCTTCGAGCTGAATCAGCCTCTCCCATGCTGCGAACAGTCGCGGATGTGTTCCGGGCCCGTCATGGGCAGCTGCTACTGCGGCCTCGGCGAATTCCACAACGAAGTCGGCGTTGGTGTCGTCCGAGGCCTTCGCGAGTTCAAGCAGGGTTTTCGCTGTTACTTCTCGGTCGTAACCTGGGACAAGTTGCCTCGAGCGCTTCACTGCGTTGATGGCGTCGGTGAGTTCTTGGTTCATTGTGCTGACCTTCTCTTGTAGTCGGTGCGCTCGCCGAGATTGCGGCCGAGCACACTGGTCCATATTTGATCCTTCAGTGATAGCCCGTCCGGACCGTCAATGAGGCGGGATAGATCACCTGGCAGGAAGCCGTGATCCAGCGTCGGTAGGGGGTCGGCCGGATCGACCCCCACCTCGGTTGCGACGACGGCCAGCGCATCCCGAAGTGCCGCGAAGTCACGCTCGGCCTTCGGCGTCGGGTCCTCTCGCCACTGCGCGCGTACCCGCTCCAAAGCGCAGCCGATCTGGGCGTAACGGTGGACCGCGCGGGCTGAGGCTGACGGCCATTGCTGGCGTGTCCACGCGGCGATCTCCGAGGCTCGCTCGGCGTTCCACTTCTCAGCCATCGCCGAGTCCCAGAGCGTCGAGCAGACCGTCCACGTCTGCGTGGCCCTCGGTGATCTCCGGAGGGGTCAGTGGGATCGCCTTGGCCATCGCGTTGAGCGAGTCGAGCAGTTGGCGCACCGCGATGAGCGCCGGGTTGCGCACCGACTCGCCGGAGTTGCGGCCGGCGATGAGCACGCCGTTGCGCCGAACATCAGCGAGCACCTCGCGATACAAGACGTCGGTCTCGCAGTACCGGCAGACCATTTCGAGGTCGACGGCGCCGACGCGCCCCTGGGCGAACAGTTTCGCCACGACGCGATCCCAGACGACCCGTGCGTCGGAGTCGAGAGGCCGGGGCGGCTCCGGAACTACCTCGGGCACGATGGCCCTCCTTTCGGTTGGATGGTCGGAGAGTCCCCCTGGTGGGGCGACCTTTTTTGGTGTTGGGCGCACTTGTCGTGCGCGTCGGCCTTGCAAGCGGTCATCGGCCGTTTTCGCGTAGAGGTCGGACCGTCCCCCGGCCCTCCCGCGATGAAACATGTGTAATTCCTGGCCCTCCGCGCGATTTCGGCCACTGCCGATGGAGTCCCTGGCGGCAATGGCTGAGAGATGGTGCCCTCCCCGACCCTGCTGGGCTCTCCGTCCCGGCGGCCTCGGAGGGGCGGTACCTGCCCTCCCGCACTGCCAGGGGGTTGACCGGCCGCGCCGGGGTCGGGTCCATCCCGAGTCTCTGCGCGGAGATCCTGCGACGAGCCCAGGGATGGTGACCACCGGCACGGGGTGGTGACCTCGGGGTCTCAGGAGGGCCGGGGTGGTGACCATCTCGTCACCACAGGTCGCCCTCCGAGGCGACTGGGTTGCGACAGGGGGTTCCCGCTTTGGTGGGGGCACCGCACCGGGGTGGTGCCGGTCGCGCTGGGAGTGGCCGTTGACGCTGCACGTAGACCGCACGCAATCCGTGCCGAAGGGCGACCGTCTCGGGGTTCTGCATCAGGCATCCCTCGGCGGTGTAGATGACCATGTGACGTGGTTCTGCGTCTGGATATGAGGCAGTCGGTCGGACTCACGCACGAGACACAGGAAGTCGAAGTGATCCCCAACCGCGTCAGCGTGAGTGACCCTGGCGTCGCAGAGGACCCGCGCGTGATGGTCGGCGGCGAGGTCGAGCACCCGGACGTACACCTCGTGCGCTGTGGTGCTTTCCGGCGCTATCTCGCGGGCATTGCGGACGAAGTAGTGGGCGTAGAGCTGCTCGGTCATGCCGACTGGCCCTTGCTCGTCTTCGGTGGCACGGTCAGCTTGCCTTGTCGAACGAGGTCGGCGACGAGGCGACGTTGTGCCGCTGGATCGCCGCAGTTCTCGCACAGACCGTCGGCATCGAGTGGCACGCCGCTCACAAAGCAACCGCTGCATGGTGTGTTCATCAACGTCTTCCTGTTCGGTTTCGGGTTGTCGGAGACAACGTGAAGATCGGCCTTCTTGTGCGCTCGCACGCACGCCGCGATGCTCGTGTGGTAGCCGTCGCGGCGGTCGTCGTCGAACACCAGCGGGTCAGCGCAGTGTGGACATGTGGCGGATGCATCGTCGCCAATGACGACACTGTTCTCAGGCTTGTCGCTACTGCGATTCTCGTCAGTAGCGACAGCAGTAGCGACATCACGTTTTGCCTGGTCAGGCTCAGTAGCGACAGCAGCGTCAGTAGCGACAAGGTCAGTGGACACGGGGCTGTCGTCACTGTCACTCGAACCGCCCGTGTCGCCACTGACGACCTCGCCGTCGATGACGTCAACGAGGCGCCAATACGCCTTCCGTGGGAATCCCCGGGCCTCCGAAACGACGCGCGAGCCATTGAGGCGAGTTCCGCGCTCGACCGTGCGGACACTGATGCACAGTTCTTTCGCGCAGGCCTTCTTGACGACCGCGGCGTCGGTCTCGCCGTTCTCGCCGAGGTAGTCCTCGACCCACCGCAGGGCGGCGCGGCGATCGTCGCCATCATCATCCGGCGTCGATGCTCGGCGCGCGTCATCGACGGTGGTGTCGACGTCGCCGGTGAACACGATCCGGCCGACCTCGTCGATCCCGTGCTCGGGTAGGGCGACATTCTCGAATCGGTAGCCGATCGATCGGGGGGATGGCGACAGGTTGCCCTTCACGTCGGAGATGACGCCCTCGGTCTCGCCGTCGTCGCGGTGGAAGGCGAGGACCTGGCGGGGAACGTCTGTCCACTCCGATGCACCCTTGACCGCGTCACGAGCCTTGCGCTCACCATCCTTGCCGAGGTGGGCGATACCGAGGACCACCGCGTTCAGCCGACCCGCCATCCGCTGGATAGGCTCGAGGAACGCACGCACATCATCACCAGAGTTGGCGCTCATTCGCGACGACTTGAACGACGTGAGGGCGTCGAAGACCACGAAGCAACACCCCATGTCGACAAGACCTTCTTCAAGCCGGTCGATGTCCCGCGGAAGCTGTAGCGACGCCTCGGAGATCGTGCCGTCCTCCATCAGCACCCCGACGTCGAGGAACTTGATCAGGTCGAGATCCGCGCCGGCGGCGAGCAGCTTTGGTGTGATGTGCATGGCCCGGTCCTCCTCGGAGTGCAACCAAGCGACGGTCTCACCCCGTCTGGTGGCCTCGGCGGCCCACGCCGCACACGCCGTCGACTTCCCCGCATTGCCACGCCCCGCAGGGACAGTCAGCACCCCGCGAGGAATCAGGTGTGTCTCCCACCAGTCGACGCGCACCGGTTGCACCTCCGATCCGCTGGTCCAGGTGAACACCCGCGAGTCAGCGGGCCTACCCTCCGTCATCAGGACACCTTTCGTGGAATGTATGCGCCGGATCGGATGGCCTCGTCGCGGTCACGGACCCGTCTGGCGACAGCGGCCCAGTCCCGAGCCTCGGACACGCCGGCCGCTGCCTGTTTGAGAGCGCTTCGCTGACAATGGATTTCGTCAAGTTCCCGTTCTAGAACCCACCGAGAACCGGCAATGACGAGAGCCGCCAACTTTCTCGAGTCGGTGTCGTTGAGCGCCGCCCACTCCGGACTCCCGGCGATCGGCAACACCACAGGCGCGCCGATCCCGGTCAAGGTGGGCACGACCGGCCGGCGGTACATGTAATCCCGTACCGCCAGCCAGTCGAGCCCTTGAGAGTTCACCGTCGCGAGTCCTCGTCGACAAGGGTCTCGATGACCCTGCGCCACAACATGTCCCGCATGTGCGCACCCTCGGCGCGGCCGAGCAGAAACGACACCGAGGACGTGGCGAGTACTGCCGCCGACACGACGATCGCGGCCGTCACTGCTCAGCCTCGGTCACGAGTCGCAGGCCACGCGGGTGAGCCACTGGCCGGTCGGGAATTGCGATGCGATCGTGGATTGGCGCAAGTGCCGAGATGATCGAGGCGATGTCGGTGTTGGTCAGCCTCGATTCAGGAATCTCCCCCATTAGCGAACGCAGCGACCCGAGCAGTTCGTCCTTGGGCGCGGTCACGAGGTCACACTCCGGGCGTGGGTGATTGCGCCGATCAGCGCATCGACGAGGTCCATGGCCTCGTTGACCGTCATGTACGCGTCCTCGTCGATCCGGACATCGTCCTGGATGTGTACATAAATCGACGGTGCATCGTCGCCGTCGACGAGCATCACTCCGGCACCGACTGTGAGTGTCGTTCGGTATGGCCCGCTCTGTGATGCGTGAACGTAGACGTCATCGAAGTGCTCGTCGTGGTTTGGGTGGTCGGCGATTGAGCACCAGGTGTAGGCGCAGTATCGCTGTGCCGTTATGCTGGTCATCGGTTCTCCTTCTCATGGGATGGGTGGGAAACGTTGGCCTCGGAATCGGTTGCCGCCGATCCGGGGCCGTTTTCGTGCGCGATGTCGTCGCAGACGTCCTTCACCGCGAAGGCGAGATCGCGTAGGCGATCGCGAAACGGGTCCTGCTGGGGCATCTCGGTGAGCACGTCTGCGAGCAGGTCCGCAGCTCGGTCGAGCATCCTCAGCCGCACGCGTGGATCGAGAATGTCGTCGCAGTCCCGCGTGTGCCGGCCGACGCCGCCACAGCAGCGGTGCAACGTCGAGTCGACGATGGGGCTGGTTCGCTCCACCGGCCGTGTGAACCGTGCGGGCCCGGCGAATTCCTCGGCGCCGAGGCCTGTGTCAGCCTGAGCATCAAGACGGTTATATTGGTCGTTCATTGTGAATCCTCTATGGCGTGTACGAATTTGCGGAGCGCGTTGAGCGCCGCGTAGGTCTCACACATCAGTCGGCGTTTGTCTTCGGGATGAACCTCCTGGGGTTGGATCAGGCCAGATGTCGCGATCTCGGCGATGGCCTGAATGTCCTTGCAGACGTTGACTGCCATCTCGGTCGGCGAATTCTTGATCGGTCGTGGCCCGCCCTTTCCGGGCTTTGGGTTCCGCCGCGGTCGCTGATCGAGATTGTTGAGTCCTTGCCCGCCCGTAGGCGCTGGGGTCGGCTCGGTGGCAGTCATTCAGGCAGCACCAGCTTCAAGCCGTTCGATGTACTCGGCAATCTGCTTGTCGGTGCTGAATCTGCGCGACCCGATGGTCACCGAGCCGAGCTCGCCCGATGCCCAGAGATTGAAGATCGTGGACCGGCTGATCCCTCCAAGTAGCTCGCTCACTCGCTTCCAGTCGTGCATGGCAGTTCCTCTCGATATTCCTGTCACGCAGAGGTTGGATAGAAGTTCTGCGCTGTACGCCAAAGTACATACGAATCTAGCGGAGCGCAAGAATTTGGTCCACACTTGGCGTGTGGCGAATAGTGAATGGGATGGTGAGCTGGTTCGGCGCGTAGGCGCAGAAGTCAAGCGACTTCGAGGTGGCCGATCGGCGCAGTGGCTTTCGGATCGCACGGCCGAGCTGGGCCGGAGGGTGCCGGCGACCGTGATCGCGAAACTGGACTCAGGACATAGAGGCTCGGTCCTACATGTCTCGGAATTGCTCATTTTGGCTGCGGCACTTGATGTTCCACCGGCGATGCTGCTGTATCCCGATCTGCCCTACGGCGAGGTGGAGGTACTGCCCGGAGTGTCGCTCACCTCGTTGCAGGCTGTGTTCTGGATTGGCGGTGAAGTCCCACCGCCACAAGGGATTCCGCAACTGACACTTGGTTCTCGTGAGCGCATGGCGAGGTCTCGCCACGCAGAACGTGCTATGCGCGAGGCGATGCGGTTGCAGGCCGAATCGACAAACCGCGATCTACCTGGGGATGTCCGTCCGCTGCTGTGGCAGGGGGGGTCC
>NZ_MVPX01000316.1:0-3910 GCF_002043085.1 Gordonia sp. i37
TGTGGCCGAACTGAGGGCAAATGGGTGGGACGTCAGGCTGGGTGAAAGTGATGGCTAGACAACAGCTTCCGGCTGGGATTACCAAAGTCGAGGTCGCAAATCGCCGCACAGGGAAGCGTGAGCCAAGGTGGCGAGTGCAGATCAACGTCGGTAACGGCTCTGATCGTCACCAGGTGCGCCGGTCGTTCACCACCGAGAAGGCGGCCCGCGACTTCCTCGACGAGACACGCGGGTCGGTCGCCGCCGGCACCTACGTCCGAGGATCGCGGCGAACCGTCGACACCGCGATCGATGACTGGCTCACCTCGAAACACCGCATCAAGGCGAGTACGCGCCGCGGCTACAAGGTCACCTTGCAGGTGGTGCGCGACGAGTTGGGGAAGGTCGAGTTACAGAAGCTCACCAAGCGTGACGTCGACGATCTCGTGACGGCGTTGCGGGCCGGGAGGGTCGAGGGCCGTAAGAAGTTCTCACCGCGGTCGGTGAACCAGATGCTCGGGCTGCTGATCCAGGTGCTGGCCACCGAGCAGCGCCAGGGCCACGTCGTGCGCAACGTCGCCGAACTCGTCGACAAGGTGCCCTCGGACCCGAAGAAGTTCCGCACGCTGACCGAGACGGAGATCCTCCGCATCCTCGACCACAAGTGCCGCGATGGGCACCTCTGGACGCTTGCGCTGTACGGTCTGCGCCGAGGTGAGATCGCCGGACTTCGGTGGGTTCACGTCGACCTCGTCAAGGGCACCGTGAGGATCGCTGAGAACCGCGTCTACGCGGGTGACGGCAATTACGTCGTCGACACCCCGAAGTCCCGAGCCTCGGCCCGCACGCTTCCGCTACCTGCCGATGTGGTCACCGTGCTCAAGGCGGCCAAGAAGAACCAGCAGAGAGAGCGTCTGGCGCTCGGCGAGGCATATCAGGGCGGCGACTACGTGGCGTGCGACGAAGCAGGGGAGCCGTACACACCTGGTCTGCTCACTTTTCGGTGGGGGAAGATGCTCGACGACCTCGGGATCGACCGTGTGCGGCTGCACGACGCCCGACACAGCTGCGCCACGCTGATGCACCTCAAGGGGCAACCGATCGCCGTCATCGCGGCGTGGCTGGGGCACTCGAGCGCAGCGTTCACCATGTCGGTCTACGCGCACTCCCAGGGCGACGCCCTGAAGGCCGCTGGCGAGAGTTTCAGGTGAGTTGAGGCAATCTGAGGCACCGAGGTCGCCGTAGCGGCAACAAAAACGCTCTGACCAGTGCCCCCACCGGGACTCGAACCCGGAACACGCGGATTTTAAGTCCGCTGCCTCTGCCAATTGGGCTATAGGGGCGCGCCAACAGCATGCCACGGCCGCCTCGGATCGTCGTCGGCGGATCGCATCTGTGCGGCGGTGCTGACGAAAGATCGTCGTCATACGGTGGATGCGGCCTTGACCCGTTGACTTACTACCGATAACTTAACGGGGATAACTCACCTTCCACGGCTGGAGTGGCCATGCTGGATCGTTTGACCAGGTTCGTGAGCGGATTCCCCAAAACCGTTCTCGCCGTGGCCTTCGTGCTGCTCGTCGGGTGTGGGCTGTACGGCGCGTCCGCGGCGGGTCATCTGCTCGCCGGCGGCTACGAGGACCCGAACTCCGAGTCGGCGAAGGCGGCCTCGGTCATCGACAAGACCTTCGATCGGGGTGGTCCGCAGTTCGTTCTCAAGCTCGACGGCGCGCCGGGAGTCGACATGGCGACCGACCCGACCGCGAAGACGACCGGCCAACAGATCATCTCCGAACTGGGCTCGAGCGGCCACGTGCAGCAACCGATCCTGTCGGTCTGGACCAATCCCGACCTCGCTCCGGCGCTGCTGAGCAAGGACAAGTCGTCGGCGCTGATTGTCACGACTCTGGCCGGCGGTGAGAACGACGCACCGCGCTACGCCGAGGAACTCGCCCAGCGCTACAGCGGCACGCGCGAGGGCGTCACCATCCGGGCCGGTGGGCAGGCGATGGTCTTCCACGATGTCAACGCGCAGACCACCCGCGACCTCGCGGTCGCCGAGGCCATCGCGATCCCGATCAGCTTCCTCGTGCTCATCGTCGTGTTCGGGGGAGTGGTGGCGGCGCTGCTGCCGATCCTCGTCGGCGTCGTCGCGATCGTCGCGACCTTCGCGATGCTGCGCGTCATCGGGTCGATGACCGACGTGTCGATCTTCGCGCTGAATCTCACCACCGCAATGGGTTTGGCGCTGGCGATCGACTACACCCTGCTGTTGGTGACCCGATATCGCGAAGAACTCGCCGCCGGCCGGGACACGCGGTCGGCGATCGCGGTGATGATGCAGACCGCGGGCCGCACGGTCACCTTCTCCGGGGTCACGGTGGCACTGTCGCTGTGCGCCTTGGCAATCTTTCCGATGTACTTCTTGCGGTCATTCGCCTACGCGGGACTCGGAGTGGTTGTCGTCGCCGTACTCGCCGCACTGGTGCTGACCCCGGCCTTGCTCATGCTGCTCGGTCCGCGTATCGACGCACTCGACGCCCGCCGACCACTGCGCCGACTCCTCGGGCGGGGCGAGCCCGCACCGGTGCCGATCGAGCAGGGCCGGTGGTATCGATTCGTCAGTGCTGTTCTGCGGCAAGCTGTTCCGGTGGGTGCCGGCGTGATCTTGGTGCTGTTGGTCCTGGGTGCGCCGTTCGCATCGATCACCTTCGGCTTCCCCGACGACCGGGTCCTGCCGAAGACGGCCACCGTGCACCAGGTGTCGGAGGAGATGCGCACCGATTTCGCCGAGAACCTCTCGGGTGCACTGACCGCCGTTGTCACCGGTGGCACCGACCGGGCACGCACCGAGTACGCGCAAACCCTGTCGCGGGTCGACGGGATCAGTTCGGTGTCGGGTGCTGCGGGCACCTTCGTCGACGGCAGGCAAGTGGCACCACCGCAGCCCGGTGACCTCCACACGGCGGCCGACGGCACCACCACCGCGTTGCTGTCGGTCAGCGGCAGCGCCGAGCCCCTGACCGACGCCGGCGCCGACGAGCTGGCAGCCCTGCGTGCAGCGCCCGTCCCGGAGGGCATGACGTCGCAGTTCGCGGGGCTACAAGCCAGCAACACCGACACCGTCGACTCCATCTACGCGCATCTGCCGTGGGTGCTCGGTGTGATCGCCCTTGCCACGTTCGTTCTGCTGTTCCTGTTCACCGGCAGCGTCGTCCTGCCGCTGAAGGCGCTGGTCCTAAACGTGTTGTCGCTGTCGGCGACGTTCGGGGCGATGGTGTGGTTCTTTCAGGAGGGCCACCTGGGCGGACTGGGAACCACCGCAACGGGGTTCCTGGTGGCCACCATGCCGGTGCTGATGTTTTGTATCGCCTTCGGGCTGTCGATGGACTACGAGGTGTTCCTGCTCGGCCGAATCCGTGAGGAGTGGCTGGCCTCGGACCGCACGCGGGCGGCCAACGATCACGCCGTGGCCGTCGGCCTGGCGCGCACCGGTCGCGTCGTCACCGCCGCGGCCCTGTTGATGAGCATCGTGTTCGCGGGAATCGCTGCGTCAGAGGTGTCGTTCATGCGTATGTTCGGCGTAGGCCTGACTCTGGCGGTGCTGATGGATGCCACCGTCATTCGCATGTTGCTGGTACCTGCGTTCATGCGGATCGCCGGCCGCGCCAACTGGTGGGCACCACGTCCGCTGCGGGCGCTGCACGATCGCATCGGACTCACCGAGGCGGGACCGCCCGATCCTCGGATCGCCGACGAATGCACACCGGCACAGGACCCCACCGACCACCAGCCCACACAAGACCGTCAGGAGACACGTGACCATCCAGAGGCGGCGGACCAGATCCCCCCGCGGATCGGGTGAACTGCTCGCCGACGAGATCATCGACGCAGCCACCGACCTGCTCCTCGACGAGGCAGATGCGTCGGC
>NZ_MVPX01000317.1:0-5870 GCF_002043085.1 Gordonia sp. i37
TGACGCCGCCATCGATCTATTTGCACTTCGCCGACAAGGACGCACTTCTCGACGCCGTGTGCGCCCACTACTTCGAGCAACTCGACGAGAAACTGGCCGACGCCGAGCACTGTGTGGCCGACCCGCTGGAGCGGGCGTTGAGCCTCGGGATGGCCTATATCCGGTTCGCGCTGTCGACCCCGGTGCTGTACCGGCAGGCGTTTTCCCGCGTCACCGCCGACACCCCGACACGGGTCGACGAGGTGCTCGCCACGTCGGCGGTCGTACGGTTCTCCCGCACCGTGAGCGAACTCGCCGAGGCGGGGATGTTCGAGGCCGAGGAGGTTGCTGACATCGTGCTCGAATGGTGGTCGGCCGCCCACGGTATTGCCTCGCTGATGATCTCCAAACCCAGCCTGAACTGGGGTGACGACCTCGATCGTGCTGAGACGATGCTGCGGTCGATGTGTCTGGGCCGGGCCGTGATGGGTGTGACCGCAGCCCGAGAGCCTGACGAGGTCCGCAGGCTGCTGACCGAGTTGGGCACCCGCTGACCGATTTGTCGGACCCGGCTTCTGACACGAATGGTCAAGAGAAGGTAAAGTCGGAACTCTGACGGGTGATCGCCCGTTGTCCAGACGAGATACCCACTCACGTTCAGATAGGGAGCGCCAGGTGCGAGATAGCAGCAATCCGGTGATGCGCGGCGTGGTCCGCGACAATCAGACCGCCGGCGGCTATGCGGGCTTCGGCACCGGTGCGGCCGGTGCCGGTCAGGCAGCCATGTACAACCAGTACGGCCAGCAGGTGCCGCCGTACACCCAGCAGCCCACCACCACGACCCGGCAGCTCACCATCGATGACGTCGTCACCAAGACCGCCATCACCCTGGGCGTACTCACCATCTCGGCGATCGCGGCCTACTTCCTGGTGTCGGCGAACGAAGCGCTCGCGATGCCGCTGTTCGGCATCGGTGCCATCGTCGGGCTGGTCCTGGTATTGATCGCTTCGTTCGGGCGCAAGCAGGACAATCCGGCGATCGTGCTGGGGTATGCGGTGTTCGAGGGCTTGTTCGTCGGATCGATCTCCTACGTCTTCGCCAACTGGATGGTCAGCGGCACCAGTGCCGGCGCACTGATCGGGCAGGCCGTCCTGGGCACGTTCGGTGTGTTCTTCGGCATGTTGCTGGTTTACAAGGTCGGTGCGATCCGCGTGACCCCGCGGTTCACTCGGATGTTGTTCGCCGGGCTCATCGGGGTCATCGTGCTGATGGTCGGCAACCTGATCATGAGCCTGTTCACCGGCGGTGCCGGCATCCTGCGTGACGGTGGCCCGATCGCGATCATCTTCTCGCTGATCTGCATCGCGCTGGCCGCGTTCAGCTTCCTCGTCGACTTCGATGCCGCCGACCGCCTCATCCGGGCAGGCGCCCCCGACCGCGCCGCCTGGGGTGTGGCCCTGGGCCTGACGGTCACCCTGGTCTGGCTCTACGTCGAGATCCTGCGACTGCTGAGCTACTTCCAGTCGGACTAGTTCCTTCGGTACAAAAGAAACCCCGCTCCTTCTGCGAAGGAGCGGGGTTTCTTCTTTGTTCTGATCAGCTCAGCTCAGGCGCTCGAGCACCATTGCCATGCCCTGGCCGCCACCGACGCACATCGACTCGATGCCAAAGGTCTTGTCGTGGGTCTGCAGGTTGTTCAGCAGTGTGGTGGTGATGCGGGCACCGGTCATGCCGAAGGGATGGCCGAGGGCGATCGCACCGCCGGAGACGTTGAGCTTGTCGTGGTCGATGCCGAGGGCGTCGGCCGAGCCGAGCACCTGCACCGCGAAGGCCTCGTTGATCTCGACCAGGTCGATGTCGGACAACGACATCCCCGACACCTTCAACACCTTGCGGATCGCCTCGATCGGGCCGAGTCCCATGATCTCCGGCGACAGTCCGGTCGCGGCGGTGGCGACCACCCGGGCCAACGGGGTCAGCCCGAGCGCTTTGGCCTTGGTGTCGCTCATGATCACCAGGGCGGCCGCGCCGTCGTTGAGCGGGCAGGCGTTGCCCGCGGTGATGGTGCCGTCGGGGCGGAACACCGGCTTGAGCTGGCTGACCTTCTCATAGGTGGTGCCGGCGCGCGGACCGTCGTCGGTGCTGACCACGGTGCCGTCGGGCAGGGTCACCGGATCGATCTCGCGCTCGAAGAAGCCGGCCTCGATGGCCTCTTCTGCGAGGTTCTGGCTGCGCACACCCCAACGATCCTGATCCTCGCGGGAGATGCCGGTGAAGCTCGCGACATTCTCGGCGGTTTGACCCATCGCGATGTAGACGTCGGGCAGGATGCCGTCCTCACGCGGATCGTGCCACGCCGGGGCACCGCCCTGAGCGGTCTTCTCGGTGCGGGCGATCGCGTCGTCGAAGATGGGGTTCTTGGAGTTCGGGGCGCCGTCGGCACCACCGGAGATCCCGAAGCTCGAGACGCTTTCGACGCCGCCGGAGATGAAGACGTCACCTTCGCCGGATCGGATGGCGTGCAACGCCATCCGGGTGGTCTGCAGCGACGACGAGCAGTAGCGGTTCACCGTGACACCGGGGATGTGGTCGTAGCCGAGTTCGACGGCGAGCACGCGGCCGATGTTGTAGCCACCCTGTCCGGCGGGCTGGCCGATACCCCAGTGGATGTCCTCGATGTCGGTCGGGTCGAGTTCGGGAACCTTCGCCAGTGCGGCGGCAATCATCTGGCGAGAGAGCTCGTCGGGGCGGATGTCCTTCAGGGACCCCTTCCCGGCGCGGCCGATCGGGGAGCGGGCATGGGCGACAATCACGGCTTCAGGCATGTGGCCCAGATTACTGGACCGCGCGATGCGGCCGATCGGGCGCCATCGGGTGCGGGCGGCTATCCGGGGCCAGGCGTGACCAACGGCAGGAAGACCTCGTCGACGATCTCCTCAAGCGTCTCATCGGCAACCGGTGCCAGCGTCATCATCACCTCATGACGGTAGAGGTCGAACGGCACCGCGACCACTCGCGCGGTGAGCCGGGCCGGGTCGACCTCGCCGCGCGCCACCGCTCGCTCGAGGATCGTGTCGAGGTTCGACGGCCGACCGCCGAACAGCACCGCGCGGAGATCGCGTGGGGTCTCCCCGGTTTCGGCGTAGAACTCGCCGAGCGCGGCGCTGAGCATGACCAGGAAGTTCGACCGGTTGCGGTTGGCGTCGCGTAACGCGGCCAGCAGATCGCCACGCAGCGTCCCGGTATCGGCGAGGACAGGAGCGGCCAGCTCGCCGCGGCGTCGGATTACCGCACGCACCAGGTCCGCGCGGTCGGACCATCGGCGATAGAGCACCGGTCGGCTCGTGCCCGCTCGCTCGGCCACCGCCTCGAACGTCAGACCGCCGTAACCGCGGGCACGCAATTGATCCCATGCGGCGTCGAGGATCGCCGCCTCGAGTTCCGCCCCACGGCGACGGGTCGGTTTCGCCCGCTCCTCAAGATCCACTTGCGTATCTTATCGCGCCGGTCTACGGTCGAGAAATAGATACACCAATGTATCTTAATGACTCTATGGGGAACGAGGCCCGCTCATGTCCACCGTGCGGCACGACGAAGGTGCGAACGGCCACGAGACCGTCGGCGAAACGCCGCCGACGCAGGAGGTACCGCGCGAGGTCCGGAGGGTGGCGATCGCGGTCATCGTCGGACTCGTCGCGCCGATTCTGGACACCACGATCGTGACCATCGCGCTCGACGCGTTGAGTCGGGATCTGCACGCGACGGTGAGCACCGTGCAATGGGTGAGTACGGGGTATCTTCTCGCACTCGCGGTGGCTGTTCCGCTGGCGGGTTGGGCGGCAACCCGATTCGGCTCCCGCGCAGCATGGACTGGCGGGCTCGTGCTGTTCCTCGCCGGATCGGTGATGTGCGCGGCGTCGTGGAACATCGACTCGCTCATCGCCTTTCGGGTGATCCAGGGATTCGGTGCCGGGCTGATCATGCCACTGATGACGTCGATCCTGGTGGCGGCCTCCGGCGGGGTGGCACTGGGCCGACTGGTGGCGATGGTGAGTCTGCCGACGGCGCTCGGGCCGATCCTCGGGCCGGTGGTCGGCGGGATCATCCTGAACTGGCTCGATTGGCGATGGCTGTTCCTGGTCAACGTGCCGTTGTGCATCGCCGCGCTGATCCTGGCGAGACGTATCCCCGTCGACCGTAGCTCCACGGCTCCGCTCGACGTACTCGGACTGCTCCTACTTGCACCCGGGCTGGCGGCGTTGCTGCTCGGTCTCTCCAACGCGCACAACGGAATCGGGCAGATGGATGTGATCGTTCCGGTCGCCGCGGGCGTGGTGTTGACCGCCGCCTTCACCTGGCATGCGCTGCGTCGGAATGGAGTCGCCCTGGTCAACGTCGGCGAATTGCGGCGGCGTTCGGTGAGCGTCTCATCGCTTGGATTGTGCTTCTTCGGCATTGCCTCCTTTGGTGCGATGTTCTTGATGCCCTTGTACTTTCAGCAGGTCAGGGGTGACTCGGTCCTGCAGGCCGCGCTCGTGCTCATCCCGCAGGGGGTCGGGGCGCTGGCCACCCGGAGCCTGGCCGGACGGTTCACCGACACGATCGGCGCACGGTGGGTTGCGGTCACCGGCTTCGCGGTGGTGGCCGCGGCGACGGTTCCGTTCGCGGTCGCCGGCGATCACACCAACACGGTCTGGCTGATGGTGGTCCTCCTCGTTCGCGGCTTCGGTCTCGGGACGCTGCTGTCGCCGCTGATGTCGGCCGGCTTCATCGGATTGCCGGGTTCGGCACGTCACGACGTCAGCATGCTGAACCGGACCTTCCAACAGGTGGGCGGATCGTTCGGCACGGCCCTGCTCGCGGTGGTGTTGACCGCGCGGATGGGTGGGGGCACCGGATTCCACGACGCGTTCTGGTGGGCTGCGGGTCTCGCCGCTGTCGGCGCCGCGGTTTCGCTGCTGCTGCCCGACGGCCGCGCCGTCGTCTGAGGGCGTCGGCGGGCGATGCTCAGCGCACCGTGCGCGCGATCCGCAGGACCCTCTCGGTGAGTTTGCTGTTGTCCACCGACGGCGACACCTCGGGTGGCTCGGGCAGCGGCTCGGGACCCCACTCGCCGAGCGCCGCGAGCACCTCCGGAAGCAGTATGTCGGCAGCGAGGGAGTATCCGTCGGCCGACGGGTGGTAGCGGTCGAAGGAGAACATTCGGTCCGGGGCGTCGCGGAAGTCCTCCGCCAGCAGATCGGCCATCGGGACCGCACGCCCGCCTGCCGAGACGACCGCGGCCTTCTGCCGCGCGGCCAGTCGCATGCCCCATATCCGCAGCACCGAGCGCAGCGGTTGGGGGATCGCGGTGATCACACCGAAATCGGGGCACGTACCGACCACCACCTGGGCGTCGATGGCGCGCAATCTGCTCACCGCCGACCGGAGTCGGCCCGCCGAGGCGCGAACGCCGTTGCGGGCGGTGACATCGTTGGCGCCCACCAGGATCACCGCGATGTCGGGACGGTCACCGGCGATGAGCATGGCGTCGATCTGCGCGGCCAAGCCCTTCGACGTCGCGCCGACGATCGCCTTGTTGCTGTAGCGCACCACGTGCCCGGTCTCGACCGCCACTCGACGGGCCACCCGTGCGCCCGGGGTCTGCGCGCCGGTGTCGGCGCCGAGACCGGCGGCGGTGGAATCCCCGAACACCGCGAGATGTAGCTCGATCTCGTCACGATTGTCGCGGGTGACCCGATGCGGGCCGCTGCCGTCCGGGCGATAGATCCCGTCACCGTCGGGAGCGTTGTCGGTGCGGTGCGGGATGACGGTGCGCGTCTTCTGCGCCTGCCACACCAGCAGGTTGTAGCCGCCCCACGTGATGCCCGCAGCGGCGGGCGTCGCGGCC
>NZ_MVPX01000318.1:0-13207 GCF_002043085.1 Gordonia sp. i37
CCGCGGTGGCCCCGAGATCGCGCAGCAGATGGTGGTCGGTGGGGCGCGGACCGGTCACGGGTGACAGCTTACCGATGCCTGGGCCGGCGACCGGTGACCTGCGGGTCTGCGGGTCGCCATCGGCACGGCGATCTGCGGTGATCCGGGAATCGACGTCGGATGGAAACGACGGAGAGGGTTCTGGGACCATGGAGGGCATGCGCATCGCCAATCACGTCGTCGACCTGGTGGGCAACACGCCCCTGGTCAAACTCAATTCGGTGGTCACGCCCGGCTCCGGGCTGGTGGCGGCCAAGGTCGAATACCTCAACCCCGGGGGCAGCAGCAAGGACCGTATCGCGCTCCGCATGATCGAGGCCGCCGAGAAATCCGGTGCGCTCAAGCCGGGCGGCACCATCGTCGAGCCGACCTCGGGTAACACCGGGGTCGGTTTGGCGCTCGTCGCACAGCAGCGCGGATACCACTGCGTGTTCGTCTGCCCCGACAAGGTCGGCGAGGACAAGCGCAACGTGCTGCGCGCCTACGGCGCCGAGGTCGTCGTCTGCCCCACGGCGGTCGCACCCGAGCACCCCGACAGCTACTACAACGTCTCCGACCGGCTGGTCCGCGAGATCGACGGTGCGTGGAAGCCCAACCAGTACGCGAATCCCGCTGGGCCGCAGAGCCACTACGAGACGACCGGTCCGGAGATCTGGGCCGACACCGACGGCCGGGTCACCCACTTCGTGGCCGGCGTCGGCACCGGCGGCACCATCACCGGCACCGGGCGCTACCTCAAGGAGGTCTCCGGTGGCGCGGTAAAGGTCGTCGGTGTCGACCCCGAGGGGTCGGTGTACTCCGGCGGTACCGGACGGCCCTACCTGGTGGAGGGTGTCGGCGAGGACTTCTGGCCGGAGGCCTACGACCCGAGCGTGCCCGACGAGATCATCGCGGTCTCCGACGCCGACTCCTTCGACATGACGCGACGTCTGGCCCGTGAGGAGGGCCTGCTCGTCGGCGGATCGTGCGGGATGGCCGTGGTCGCGGCGCTGCGGGTCGCCGAGCGCGAGGGCCCCGACGCCGTCGTCGTCGTGCTGCTGCCCGACGGTGGCCGTGGCTACATGGCGAAGATCTTCAACGACGAGTGGATGAGCAGCTACGGCTTCCTGCGAACCCCTCTCGATGCGAAGGCCACCGAACCACTCGTCGGCGACGTGCTGCGCGGCAAGACCGGCGCACTGCCCGACCTGGTGCACACCCACCCGTCGGAGACCCTGCGCGACGCCATCGAGATCCTCCGTGAATACGGTGTGTCGCAGATGCCGGTCGTCGGCGCCGAACCGCCGGTGATGGCCGGCGAGGTCGCCGGTGCGGTCACCGAACGGGATCTGCTCAGCGCCGTGTTCGAGGGCCGCGCCAACCTCGCCGACCCGGTGTCGGCGCACATGGGAGAACCGTTCCCGCTCATCGGCTCCGGCGAGCCGGTGTCGGCGGCGACCAAGGCGCTCTCGGACACCGACGCGCTGATGGTGGTCGAGGACGGCAAGCCGATCGGCGTCATCACCCGCCATGATCTGCTGGCCTTCGTCAGCACCCATCCGACCATCACCGCCGGCTGACACCGGCTTCCCCCGACGTCCACCGACGAGGAGTTATCCCGTGAGTTCCCAGCAGCGTCCCCGCGGTTTCGCGACCGACGCCATCCACGCCGGCTACGAGCCCAACCCGCTCAACGGGGCGGTCAACGTCCCGATCTATGCCAGTTCGACCTTCGCCCAGGACGGCGTCGGCGGCATGCGCGACGGATTCGAATACGCCCGCACCGGCAACCCGACGCGCCGGGTGCTCGAGGCGAACATCGCCGCGATCGAACACGGCACCTACGGACGGGGTTTCGCCTCCGGGATGGCCGCCACCGACGCGTTGCTCCGTGCGTGCCTGCGCCCCGGGGATCATCTGGTCATCCCGAATGACGCCTACGGCGGCACCTTCCGGCTCATCGACAAGGTCTTCACCCAGTGGGGCATCACCTATTCGGTTGCGCCGGTCACCGACGCCGACGCCATCCGTGCGGCGATCACCCCGCAGACGAAGCTGGTGTGGGTGGAGACGCCCACCAATCCGCTGCTCAACGTCGGCGACATCGAACAGACCGCCGCGATCGCCCACGACGCCGGCGCAAAGTTGGTGGTGGACAACACCTTTGCCACACCTTACCTGCAGCAGCCGCTGTCGCTGGGGGCCGACGTCGTGCTGCACTCGACGACGAAGTACCTCGGCGGGCACTCCGACGTGGTCGGCGGCGCTCTGGTCACCGACGACGCCGAACTCGACGACGCGATCGCCTTCCTGCAGAACGGGGCCGGTGCGGTACCCGGGCCCTTCGACGCCTACCTGACCATGCGCGGCATCAAGACCCTGGCAGTGCGGATGGAAAAGCACTGCGACAACGCCGAAGCCGTCGTCGATTACCTGTCGAATCACGACCGGATCGACCGCGTGCTCTACCCGGGACTGCCGATGCACCCCGGTAACGAGGTCGCGAGCAAGCAGATGAAGCGTTTCGGCGGGATGGTCTCGGTCCTCGTGGCCGGCGGCATCGAGGACGCCCAGAAGTTCTGCGCGCGCACCGAGGTGTTCACCCTCGCCGAATCCCTGGGCGGGATCGAGTCACTCATCGAGCATCCCGGCGCGATGACCCACGCGTCGACGGCGGGCTCGCTGCTCGAGGTGCCCGCCAACCTCGTGCGGCTGTCGGTCGGCATCGAGGACGTCGACGACATCCTCGCCGACCTGGAGCAGGCACTGCAGTAGCGACGCCCATGCTGATCACCGCGTCCGAGATCGCCGACGCCGTCACCGAACTGCGCGGCGTCATGCGTCGTACCCCGATGGTCGCGTCCCGGGTGCTCAGCGAGCGCGCCGACCGCGAGGTCTGGCTCAAGTGCGAGAACCTGCAACGCACCGGATCGTTCAAACCCCGCGGGGCCTACTACCGGATCAGCCGGCTGACCCCGGCCGAACGCGAGCGCGGTGTGGTCGCGGCCAGTGCGGGC
The DNA here is from genome assembly GCF_002043085.1 of Gordonia sp. i37. NCBI lineage: Bacteria > Bacillati > Actinomycetota > Actinomycetes > Mycobacteriales > Gordoniaceae > Gordonia > Gordonia sp. i37. Next base: position 3,036 of record NZ_MVPX01000318.1, read on the forward strand.
AACCACGCGCAGGGCGTGGCGTGGTCGGCGAGCAGACTGGGGATCTCCTCGCGGGTGTACATGCCGGTCGGCGCGGCCCTGCCGAAGATCGCCGCCACCCGCGCCTATGGCGCCGAGGTGGAGCTCGTCGGTGCCACCATCGACGAATCCCTGGTCGCCGCACGCGAATTCGCCGAGCGGACCGGAGCAGTACTGATCCACCCGTTCGATCATCGCGACATCGTGATCGGGCAGGCGACGGTCGGCGTGGAGATCTGTGAGCAGATGCCCGACGTCGGCACGATCGTGGTGCCGCTCGGCGGTGGCGGGCTGCTCGCCGGTATCGCGGCCGCGGTCAAACCCGTTCGCCCCGACGTGCGGATCATCGGCGTGCAGGCCGCAGAAGCGGCCGCGTGGCCACAGTCGCTGGCTGCCGGATCGCCGACGGCCGCGGCGCGGATGGCGACGATGGCCGACGGCATCGCGGTGGCGCTCCCGGGGGAGGTTCCGTTCGCCCACGTGACCGAACTCGTCGACGACGTCGTCACCGTCGACGAGGACGCGTTGGCGACCGCGCTGCTCCTGATGCTCGAGCGCGCCAAGCTCCTCGTCGAGCCGGCCGGGGCAGCCGGGGTCGCGGCGGTGGTGGAAGGCGTGTGTGGACAGTTGTCGGGGCCGGTGTGTGTGGTGGCCTCCGGCGGCAACATCGATCCGCTCGTGCTCAGCCACGTCACCACGACCGGACTGAGCGCCGCCGGACGGTTCCTCACCGTCACCGCCACCGTGCCGGACCGCCCCGGGGGTCTGATCTCGCTGCTGGAAATGCTGCGCGACCAGGGTGCCAGCGTCGTCGACGTGGTCCATTCACGTGTCGCCGAGGGACTCGCGCTCGGGCAGGTGCAGGTGACCGTCAGCGCCGAGACCCGGGGGCCCGACCACCAGGCGACGGTGCGCGAGGCGCTGGCCCAGGCGGGTTTCCTGCGCTGAACCGTTGGGGTGGCAGGGCCTTGAGGGGCTGAGCGCCCGGTCCGGGTCAGGCCTGCGGGGTCAGATGCGCGAAGTGCCGCAGGGTGTCCGATTCGATGCTCTTGAACACCGGCACCGAGGCCGGGTTGGAGAACGCATTCAGCGCCCGCGATGACGGGCCGAGTTCGAGGGCGAACGCCCACACGAGACGCGACCCGACTGCCGCCGGGGTGATCTCGGTGTACTCGCCGAACCGCCGCATCCCGGGGACATTGACCTTCGCGACGCGAAAAGCGTTGTGGTAGCTCGAGTTCTCGGCATCCTCGGTCCAGTCGAAGAACACCTCCGAGAGGGTGACATAGCCCGGGGCGAGCGACGCCTGCCGGGTGGTGCCGACTCCGTAGGGCGCCGCCGAGGTGAACTCGATCGACTTGATCGCCTTGCACCAGTCCAGTGTGTTCTGCCTGGTCAGTTCGGCCCACGCGCGCTGCGGTGACACCGGGATGTTGATGTCGATGCGATAGGAGATCGGGGCCGTGTCGAAGAAGTCGAGGTCGAACGGTTCGAGGTCATAGGTGCGCGCCATGAGTCGAGATTAGGGCATCGCCTCCCCGTGCACCGCCACGATCCGTCTGTCCGTCGGCGGAGTCCACTACGCTGGCGGGGTGGCCCATGACGGGGAGGTGATCATCGGACTGCTCGGTCCGGTGTCTGTGATCGCTGCGCCGCACCCGGATTCGGACTCCGACGCACCGCAGGCCACTCCGGTGCCCGGTCTTCGTGCCAAGCGCCTGCTGACGTCGCTGGCCTTGGCCGATGGACGGACCCGATCGGCCGAGCGACTCATCGACGACGTGTGGGGCGACGACGCGCCCCGGTCGCCGAGCTCGGCGTTGCACACCCAGATCTCCCGGTTGCGGCAGTTGCTCGGCGCCGCCCACCTGCAGGGGTCGGGCAGTGGATACCGGCTCGTCGGCTGCCGCACCGATCTCGACGTCGTCACCGAGATGATCGCCTCCACCGACGACGCGGAGTGCGCGGCGATCTGGTGGCGCGGGACCCCCGGCGATGATCTCGGTACCGACGAACCGGGCGGGCTGATCGACGAGCTGACCGCCCGCGCCCGGCAGGTCGCCGATCGCCTCGACCGTTCCCGCTACACTGCGGCCATGGCCGCCGGCGACCACGTCACGGCCCGATCGATCGCCGAAAAACGTTGCCTCGCTGATCCTCTCGACGAGTCCGCGCATCTGGATCTGATGCAGGCATTGGCCGCTGCGGGTCGGGTCGCCGACGCCATCGCGGTCTACACCGGACTCCGTCGGCGGCTCTCGGCCGAACTCGGGGTGGACCCGGGCGCCCAGATCAGTGCGCTGCACACCCAATTGCTCAGCGGCACCGACACTTCGGTCACGGAGCCGACCGAGGTGCCCCGGACCGTTCGTCGCGGTCGGGGCATCGGACTGCTCGCCGACACCACCGCGCTGATCGGTCGGGACGCCGACGTCGATGCGATTGTGTCGGCCATCGAGACCGGTCGGGTGGTGACCATCCAGGGTCCGGGTGGGGTCGGCAAGACCCGCGTGGCCAACCGCGTCGGTCATCGGCTCGTGGAGACCGGCGCCTCGGTGTTCTATGTCCCCCTGGCGCCGATCCGTGCCGACGACGACGTGGTCCCGGCGATCGCTGCGGCGCTCGGCGTCGGTGAGTCCGATCTGAGCGGTAACCGCCCGCGCATGAGCGTCGGTGACCTGCACGACCGGCTGCTCGACGCCTTGCGCGGTCGCGACGCGGTGCTCGTCCTCGACAACTGTGAACAGGTCATCGACCGGTGCGCCCAGATCGTCGCCGACCTACTCGCCGCCGACGACCACATCCGGGTCCTGGTCACCAGCCGCTCACCGCTCATGCTGCCCTCGGAGCGTATCCACCTGCTACCGACCCTCGACGCGCGCGAGGCCGGACCGGCAGTGCAACTGTTCGTCACCCGTGCCCGCGCGGTGCGCCCCGATGCGTTGTTGCCCCCGGACCGAGTCGCCGCGCTGTGCCGTCACCTCGACGGTCTGCCGCTGGCGATCGAACTGGCCGCCGCCCGAATCCGCACGATGACCGTCGAGGAGATCGCCGATCGCCTCGTCGAACGGTTCGCACTGTTGCGCGGTGCCGATCGCAGCGCGCCCGATCGGCACCGCACCCTCTATGCGGTCATCGACTGGAGCTGGGAGCTCCTCGACGAGGACGCACGAATCGCGTTGTGCCGGTTGTGCCGATTCCCCGGGGGATTCACCACCGACGCGGCCGCAACGGTGTTGGGCTACCACGGATTCCGGCTCGACGACACGCTCGCCGCACTGGTCAACCAGTCCTTGCTCGAGGTCACCGAGAGCGGTGGACGCGTGCGGTACCGAATGTTGGAGACGGTGCGCGAATTCGGCGAGGGCAAGCTCGGCGCCACCCCGGAGGAGTCGGAAGAGGTCGACCACCGGATGTGGCGGTGGGCCCGCGAATTCTGCGTCGACGCGGCCGCACGGTACGACGAGGGCATCGACGACGTGCTGCTCGGCGCGGTGGCCGCCGACGCCGAGAACCTCGTCTGGGTGATGCGCAGTTGCCTCGATCGCCTGAGTGCCGGCGAGCCGTCGTTGCACTCCGGCTCCCCGACCGACACCTTCCTGACCGTCATCCGGGTCTTCCCCGTGCTCTCCGGCCTGTGGATGGCGCGGGGATTGCATGCCGAGGTGTTGAACTGGGGGACAAAGATTCTCGCGGTGATCCCGACGCCACCGCGCACGGTCGCCGACGATGTGCGGCGAGACTGGGAGGCGTCGTTGCTCGCCGCGCTCGCCCACCAGGTGATGCGCCGTGATCTGCGTGCGCTGGCGAAGGGCCGCTATCACCTGCGCCTGCTCCACCGACCCGATCACGCCTACGACGAACCGACCGATCTGATCGCGGCATGCGCGCTCAGCCGTACTGCCCTCGAGGCCATGCGCCACATCGTCCGCGGCACACGGGCCGCCGAGGAGCGGGTGGCCACCGCGGCGATGGCCGCGCGGATGAACATCCGCGAGAACATGGGTGACCTCGAGGGTGCATTGCGAGACGGGGTGACCCTGCAGAAGCGAGCCGAGGCGAACGGCGACACGTGGATGTCGGCGATGGTCGAGGTCAGTGTCGGCAGCGTCCTGGGTCAACAGATGCTGTGGCGTGATGCGGTGCGTCACTATCGCAGGGGCATCGTCGAACTCGTACGCCTCGGCGCCTACGAGGACGAGATGCAGACCCGAACCTATCTGGTCGTGACACTGATCGCACTCGGTGAAATGGATTCTGCGGCAATAGAGCTCGACGTCGTCTCGGACGGGTGGACGCCGGATCAGCCCGATCCGCAGGGCAGCCCCGAACTCGGTGCGGCGCTGATGCTGGCCCACGCCGAATACCGATTCGCCAGGGGAGACACCGATCTCGCCGGTGATCTCTATCGTCGGGCCGGTGAGCAGGTGATGCGCGAGCATCCCCTCGGGGCGCAGGATCCGGGAGTGCTCATGATGGTGAGCGTCGCGGTGATCGGGTTGATGCGAGCGGGTCTCACAGAGCTGGCGCGCGGCTATCTGCCGATCCTGGGTGACGGCGTGGCGGCGACATTCTCCGCGCTCGGCTGGCACGATTCGCCCCAGGCCGGGGCGATGGCCCTGGCCGCGGGTTATGTCCTGAGCGCCGACCCGCAGACGCGCGGCGACGGCGCCCAACTCATGGTGCTGTCGCAGCGACTACGGGCTCGTCGGGATTACCCGGGCTTCGTCTACACCGTTGAACACATGCAAGAACTGTCGGGTCTCACCGATGAGGAGTGGGAGGCGCACACCGGTCCGGTCGCCGACCTGCCCCGACGCCAGGCGGCCGCACGGTTGCAGGCTATCCTGGCGTCGAGGCGTGCCGATGGTGCTCAGGCGTTGCGCATATAGGCGCGCACCGCGAGCGGTGCGAACACCGCGGTGATGACGGCCGCACCGATCAACGACCACACCACGTGAATGCCGATGTGTCCGTTGGCGGTCAGTTCCCGGACCGCGGTGACGAGATGGCTGATCGGATTGACGTTGACGAAGCCCTGCAACCAGCCGGGCATGGTGCTGACCGGGACGAAGGCATTGGACATGAAGGTCAGCGGGAACAGGATCAGCATCGAGATGCCCTGCACGGCTGAGGCTTTGCTCATCAAGCAGCCCATGAGTGCGAAGATCCAGGAGATCGCGAAGCTGCACACGATGACCAGCAGGGCGGCACCGATGGCGCCGAGGGCGTCGGGGCGCCAGCCCATGATGATGCCCATCACGATGGTCAGTGTGGTGGCGATCAGGTAGCGGATCATGTCGGCGAGCAGTGCGCCGGCGAGCGGACTGATCCGCGCGATGGGGAGGGCCCGGAATCGGTCGAAGACACCCTTGTCCATGTCCTCACGCAGCTGCGTGCCGGTGACGATGGAGGTGGTGATCACCGTCTGCACCATGATGCCGGGGATGATCACCGGCAGATACGAGTGGATGTTGCCGCTGATCGCGCCACCGAAGATGTAGGTGAACATCAGCGTGAAGATGATCGGCTGAAGCGTCACGTCGAACAGCTGCTCGGGGTTGTGCCGGATCTTGAGCACGCCGCGATAGGCCATGGTGAACGACTGGCGGATGGTCTCGCCAAGGCTCACAGAGGTTTTCACCTTGTCACGCACTTCGCGCGTGGTGATGGCCGACGGGGTGGACGTCCGGTTGAGTGTGGTGGTCATGACTGGGTCTCCTCGGTGGAGTCGTCGGTGGAGGTGTCGGCATCGGTCTCGGCGGGTTTGCCGGTGAGTGTCATGAACACCTCGTCGAGGCTGGGTTTCTGGACGTTGATCTCATCGACGGTGATGTTTTGCTCGCGCATGGCGATGAGGATGTCGGGGACGAGGTCGGGGCGGTGCAACGACGCCGAGACCCGGCCGGCCTCGGCCGACAGCGCGGCGGGCTCGCCGAGCATCTGCTCGACGATCTCCGCGACGCGCGGGGCGTCGGCACGGTCGGCGGGCCGCAGTTGCAGGGTGGCCGCGCCGATCGAGTTCTTGAGCCCGTCGGCGGTGTTGTCGGCGATGACGCGACCGTGGTCGATGACGGCGATGCGGTCGGCGAGCTGGTCGGCCTCGTCGAGGTACTGCGTGGTCAGCAGCACCGTTGATCCGCCGCGGACGAGATTGCGGATGGTGTCCCACATCTGGGCGCGGGTGCGGGGATCGAGGCCGGTGGTCGGCTCGTCGAGGAACAGCAGCGGCGGGGTGTCGATGAGACTGGCCGCGAGATCCAGGCGGCGACGCATGCCCCCGGAGAAGTTCTTCAGCGGCCGGTCGGCGGCGTCGGTGAGGGAGAACTCGTCGAGGAGTTCCTCGGCGCGTGACTTCGCGGCCTTGCGGGAGAAACCGAGGAGCCGGGCGAAGACGACGAGGTTCTGGGTGGCGGTGAGGTCCTCGTCGACCGAGGCGTACTGCCCGGTGACACCGACGAGCGAGCGGACCGCGACGGCGTCGGAGACGACGTCGTATCCGAAGACCGTCGCCGACCCCGCATCGGGTTTCAGGAGGGTGGCCAGCATGCTGACCGTGGTGGTCTTGCCGGCGCCGTTGGGGCCGAGGACGCCGTAGACCGAACCGGTGGGGACGGCCAGGTCCACGCCGTCGACGGCGCGGTTGTTACCGAATGTCTTGACCAGGCCGTGGGCGTCGATGGCGAGGTCGGTGGTCCGAGCCGCGCCACCCGGAGCCGGGCTGGTATGCAGTGCTGTGGTCATGGACACCACTGTGCCCGGTGTGGCTGTCGTCGCGCTTACGTCGGCTTACGCGTGGTGTCGGCGACTGACAGTGCGACTATCTCTGCAGGTCAGGCGGCTGAGGACACCGAGGTTGCCGGAAGGTCGGTGGCGTAGCGGACGACCGCACCGACAGGGCCGAGGCGGCGTTCGACCGTCACGATGGCGCCGGCGAGTTGCTCGGGGTCGTCGACATCGGCGACGAGTGCCACGGTGTGGCCGTTGTTGCCGAGCATGTAGGGCACGACGTCGGAGTAGGTGCTGCTGACGACGGCGAGCGGCATCCCCGCGTCGAACAGCGTGTCGGCGTAGGCGTGGACGGCCCGATCGTCGGTGAGGACGATCATCGGCACCTCGGGTGCGGGCTTGTGCATTCTCATCGGTCTCTCCGTTCGCGAGTTGTGGTGAACGCGATAGAACCACTGTGAACCCGCAGGTTGTCGGCGGTCTGCGACCAACCTGTGGATCGTCTGTGACCCATCGCACTGGTTGTGGACAGCTTCGCGGCGAATGCCCGAAATGCGCCTAGCCTCCTCGGCCATGGGAAAACGCAAACGCCATCGCAGAGCTCCTCACACCACGTCGCACGCGCGGCGCGCCAACCGGTCGTCGTCCCGATCGCTCCAGGCGCGGTGGTCACCCGAACGGATGGGCGTGCTCCGCGATGAGTTGGGCGACGCCTATGACCGGACCCTGCGTGACTGCGCTGCGGTGACCGAAGACTTGGAGCCACGTCTGCGAGCGTTGAACGCCCGATACCACGAGCTGGCCGGCCTGGGTTGCGAGACCGGTGACGAGGACTACGACTGGCTGCTCGGTGAAGTGCGAGCTCAGTTGTCGATGTATCGCATGGCGGACGAGGTGGCGAATCGCTGCGTCGATGCGAGCGAGGCGCTTTCGGGCCTTGCGCCGATCTGGTTACCGACGTCGGCGTTGACGGTGGCGTCGGCGGTGACCGATGTCGCCGGTCAGAGCACCTTCGGCTTGGCCGGTCTGGTTCCGAAAGGGCTGATGGTGTTCGCGAAACCCTTCGTCAAGGCCGGCGAGGTCTATGAATGCGACTGTCCGCAGACACCGGACGTCGATGTCGACGCGGTGCTGTGGTGGACGGCCGAACCCGAGGACGACGGGATGGTCGACGACGGTGTCGACGAAGGGGAGGTCGTCGAGGTCCTGGAGGTGGTGGCGTTGGCTCGTCGGCGTGGCGCACGTTCGCCGCGGCATGAGAATTGGGCGTCGTCGACCCTGATCGAGGTGACCGGTGTGCGGGTGCCGATCGGAAGCACTTTCGATGTACCCGATGGGGCGCGGCCGTTGATCGAAATGTTGTGTCGAGTCGGAAAGGCGTTGCAGAACAACACCGTCGGTCTCGTCGAGATCGATGGGGGATGGATGGTGCAGGTGGCTGCGAAGGCCGCATGACGGGCCCGGGCCCATGCGTCGTCCGGTCGAATGACAGATTCGTCGGGATTGTCGGACCCTCTATGTTGAGTGAGTCGGGAGGCGGTACCGACCGGTTACCGCACCGAGTCAAAGGAGATCGACGTGACCACTCCCCAGGATCCGAATGCCCAGAATGCCGGGCCCCAGTATGGAGCGCCCCAGTACGGTGCAGCCCAGTACGGGTCGCCCCAATACGGTGCACCCCAGTACGGCCAGACCGGTTATGGGGTTCCGCCGCAACCGATTCCGGCGCCTCCCAAGAAGAAGCGCAAGTGGCCGTGGATTCTCGGCGCCATCGTGGTGCTGATCATCATCATCGCTGTGGCGACCAGCGGCGGCTCCGACGACTCGTCTCCGAGCGGGTCGCAGAACGGATCCGCGCAGAATGCGCCCGCGAACGGCGGCGGGGAGCAGGCGGCCGGGCTCAATACCCCGGTTCGGGACGGCAAGTTCGAGTTCGTGGTGACCGGTGTCGAGAAGGGGCTCGCCAGCGTCGGCGACAACCCGTATCTCACCGAGCAGGCGCAAGGGCAGTTCGTGGTAGTCACGATGACCGTCAAGAACATCTCCGACAAGGCCTACGGATTCAGCCCGTCGGATCAGAAGCTGCTCGACGCGCAGGGGCGCGAATTCGAGCCGAGTACGAGTGCGCAGATTGCTCTAGGCGGCTCCGATATCCCGGTGTGGGACAACATCAATCCTGGCAACACCGTGACCGCCAAGGTGGTCTTCGACATGCCCAAGGACGCGGTGCCCACCGCCATCGAGCTGCACGACTCGATGTTCTCCGGCGGCGCGAAGGTCACCCTCGGCTGACCTGAGGAAGCCATGACGTACCGGTGTCCGCACCGCCCGCAGTGGGGGTGCGGACACCGGAGGGTGTCGTCACGAGGGAGCTTGCCGCGAATGTGAACCGATGAGTTCATCGTTTTTCGTGCCTGTGGAATTCCGGAGCGGCCTTCGCGCCGAACGGTCTTACGCTGCAACGCATGGGACGACGACACCACACCAACCCGAAGCCTGCGACGCCTGCCCCGCGCCGACGCAAGCGTCTCGAGGACCAGCTCGCGCAGGCGAAAGCGACTGATGGTCAGGAGATCTCGCCGTGGGGCCCGGGTTGGGCGCCGACGGTGTACTCCGGTCTCGTGCAGGCCTACCGGACTCTCCTGACCGAATGGCCGTACCACCTCGCACACATCGAGAAGCGCCTCGAACACTATGATCGGGTGCTCGACGCGATGAAGGCCAACGGCCGGCAGGACACCGACGCGTTTCGCGAACTCGACGCCCGATCGTCCGAACACGCCGACATGTATGTGACCGTGTATCGCAGCTTGCTCACCACCGAGGCCGTCAGCGAGGCGGTGGCCGGGGTCGGCCCGGTCTGGGTGCCCGATACCGTGATGACGGAACCTGGTAAGCCCGGAATCGACATGCGCGACACCCGAATCCTCGCTTCACTCGGGCCGAGTGGGTTGTTGCTGTTCGAGCGGGCGCCGGCGCGCATGCACGAGGACCTCGGGCCGGGTACCCCGGTCATGCCGGAGGTGACTGTCGATGGGTTGCTCTGGCATCCCAAGGCGATCGGTGCGTGGGCCGCGCACGCCGACGACATGGCGCCGATGGTGGTACTGCGCCCACTGACCCGGAGTACTGCGGGGCATGGGATGGAAATCGTCGATCCTCACCGAGGCGACAGTGATCGATGTTCTGCTCCAGCAGCATCATTCGGTCGCCGCAAACCTGTCACCGGTCGTCGAACTCGCCATCACACTCGCACATGCCATGCACGACGGCGCGGTGCTAACCGACGTCGGCGCGTCTGGGTCGGGCCTGACCATGGTGCGCGCCGCCTGAGTTGCAAGAGAAGTAGCGCTGACGCCTAAGCCTCGATCCACCGATCGGCTTTTTGATGTCTCGTGAAATGTGTTGTGTATGTTCGGGGTGGC